>NZ_JBFAKV010000012.1:0-241824 GCF_040655895.1 Streptomyces sp. NPDC050264 | reverse complement strand
TGACCCGGCCCCCACCGTCAAACACCCCCACCTCTTCACACTCTTCCCCACCCCCCCGCTCTTCCTATGGGGCCGGTGGGCGACGCGCGTCACCCACCGGCCGGCCCGCGGCACCGGCTAGCTCAGGGTCTTGAGCGCGGCAGCGGCGTCGTACGGCTTCAGCTCGTCGAAGCGGCCTCCGAGGACCTTCGCCGCCCACTGCGGGTCCTGGAGCAGGGCGCGTCCGATGGCGACCATGTCGAACTCGTCGCGCTCCAGGCGGTCGAGGAGATCGTCGATGCCCTTGACCTCGGAGCCCTTGCCCGCGAAGGCGCCGATGAAGTCGCCGTCGAGACCGACGGAGCCCACCGTGATGGTGGGCTTGCCGGTGAGCTTCTTGGTCCAGCCCGCGAGGTTGAGGTCCGAACCGTCGAACTCCGGGTTCCAGTAACGGCGGGTGGAGGCGTGGAAGGCGTCGACGCCGGCCGCGGCGAGCGGGTTCAGGATCGCCTCCAGCTCCTCCGGGGTCTCGGCGAGCCGCGCATCGTACGCTTCCTGCTTCCACTGCGAGTACCGGAAGATCACCGGGAACTCGGGGGAGACGTTCGCGCGGATCGCGGCGACGATCTCGGCGGCGAACTGCGCGCGGGCCACCGGGTCGCCACCATAGGCGTCGCCGCGGCGGTTCGTGCCGGCCCAGAGGAACTGGTCGAGCAGGTAGCCGTGGGCGCCGTGCACCTCGACGCCGTCGAAGCCGATGCGCTCGGCGTCCTTGGCGGCCTGCGCGAAAGCACCGATGACGTCGTCCAGGTCGGTCCGGGTCATCGCCTTGCCCATGCCCTCGGTACCGTCGATACGGAGGCCTGAGGGGCCGACGGGCGGGGCGTCGGCGAAGGGCGGCTGCCCCGGCTTGCGCACCATGCCGATGTGCCACAGCTGCGGCACGATCGTGCCGCCCGCCGCGTGCACGTCCTCGGCGACCTTCGCCCAGCCGGCCAGCTGCTCCTCGCCGTGGAAGCGCGGCACCCGGTCGCTCTCGCCCGCCGACGCGTGGCCGACGTACGTCCCCTCGGTGACGATCAGGCCCACGCCCGCGCCGGCGCGCCGGGAGTAGTAGGAGCGGACGTCCTCGCCGGGGATGCCGTCCGGCGAGAACATGCGCGTCATGGGCGCCATCGCGATCCGGTTCGGCACGGTCAGACCGTTCAGGGCGACGGGCCGGGACAGAATCTCGGCGGCGCGGGAAACGGGCGACACAGCGTCAGTCACAGAATGCTCCTAGTAGGTACCAGTCGGTATGTGCATTAGGCATGCAATCTCCCGTGCCAACCGACCCGCCCTCCGGGGCATTCCGTCGCTCCGGGTGCACTCCCCTGTGATCCCGGCCACGGCGTCGGGCGCGGTGTGCCCGTGCGCCACGCGTAAGGTGCCGGTGATGAACAGACGGTGGTGGGGTTCCGGCGTAGCGGTGGTGACCGTCGCGGCAGGTCTCGGGGTCCGGTCGTGGACCGGCGGGGACTTCGCGAAATACGCGGGGGATGCCCTCTACACCGTGCTGGTGTGTGCCGTCGTGGTCGTGGTGGCGCCCCGACTGCGGCCCGCTGTCGCCGCCGGCATCGCGCTGGGATTCAGCTGGGCCGTGGAGCTGCTGCAGATCGTGGGAATCCCGGCTGTGCTCCAGCCGCTCCTCGGGGCCACCTTCAACGCGCCGGATCTGTTCTGGTACGTCGTGGGATCGGCCCTCGGGTGGTGTCTCGCCGCGCGAGGGTGGCACCGCCGGGCCGGCCACGCGACTGTCCCTCCTCGCGGTCGTCCCGTCCGGAGCGTCGACTGACCAGCCTCTCCGCTTCGGCCGCGCACCTGCGCGGCGGTGTCGGCGCTCCCCCCACCGCTGTCGCCACTGCGGTCGGGCCTCCGCCGACGCTGACGGTGCTGGTCGGGATGGGGGTGTGGAGCACCGCCACGCTCATGTCGGGGTCGGTGTCGCCGGTGTTGGCGACGTAGGCGCGGGTGCTGATCGGGTGCACTGCCGCCCCCTGTGGGCTCGCTCCGACCGGGATGGTGGTGGTCACTGTATTGCTGCCGGTGTCGATCGCCGAGACGGTGTTGCCGCCGGTGTCGGCGACATAGACGCGTGTGCCGTCGGTGGTCGCCGCGACTCCCTCCGGGTAGGTGCCGACGTCGTTGATCGTGGTGACCACCGCGCCGGTAATGGTGTAGATCACCGACACGGTGCCGACATCGGTGTTGGCGACGCAGACGCAGACGCAGACGCAGACGCGGCCCTGGCCGGGCGCGGCGGCCGCCGGTTCCGGCGACACCCTCGCAGTCGCCGGCACGCCCTGCCTCTGTCCGCCGTCGACGGCACCGTCCATGGGTTCGGGACCCTGGTCCACGTTCAACGCTTCTTTTCAACAGGGCAGGACGCCCGACACGGCGGAATCGGCGGACTGGTCTCTGCTCGTGGTGAGAGGCGACTTCCTCACACCGGGCCCCACCACGCCTCGGATCCCGCGCACATCACCACGGCGACCCGCGCTCGGGAGCCATCCCCTCCCGCGCCTCGACACCCCACCACCTCCATCCAGCCAGAGCCCGACCCTCCCTCGCCCGGGGCCGTCGAGTCCGCGTCCGGGTGGCCAGTACACTCGGCGGCTGTGGCGGACACTCAGTACGAAGACCTGTTGGAGCTGGTACTCACCTCCGGGACGGCCAAGGCCGACCGGACGGGCACCGGCACCCGGAGTGTCTTCGGGCATCAACTGCGCTACGACCTCTCGCGGGGGTTCCCGCTGGTCACCACCAAAAAGGTGCACCTCAGGTCGATCGTGCACGAGCTGCTGTGGTTCCTGCGCGGCGACTCGAACACCGGCTGGCTGCGCGAGCACGGTGTCACCATCTGGGACGAATGGGCCGACGAGAACGGTGACCTCGGCCCGGTCTACGGCGCACAGTGGCGCTCCTGGCCCACCCCGGACGGCAGCCACATCGACCAGATCAGCGACGTGCTCACCACGCTGCGCAGCGACCCGGACTCCCGCCGGATGATCGTCTCCGCCTGGAACGTCGCGGAGCTGAGCAAGATGGCTCTCGCGCCGTGTCACGCCTTCTTCCAGTTCTACGTCGCCGACGGCAAGCTCTCCTGCCAGCTGTACCAGCGCAGCGCGGACCTGTTCCTCGGCGTCCCGTTCAACATCGCCAGCTATGCACTGCTCACGCACATGGTGGCGCAGCAAGTCGGCCTGCAGGCGGGCGACTTCATCTGGACCGGCGGCGACTGCCACATCTACGACAACCACATCGAGCAGGTGGCCGAGCAGCTTTCGCGCACCCCGTTCGAGTTCCCCGAACTGCGTCTGCGCCGTGCCGACTCGCTGTTCGACTACGCCTTCGCCGATGTGGAAGTCCTCGGCTACCGGCATCACCCGGCGATCAAGGCCCCTGTCGCGGTGTGAACGACTGAACGTTTGAAGGCCTGAACGTCAGGTCTCGCGTTCAACTCCTCGCGAACACAGCTCTGTTCGCACCGTTCTTGGTTTCATCTCTTGACGGCGATGGTGCAGACCTTTAGGTTCCGGGTCGCCACAGTTTCACGAGTGCGCTCGCTGTTCATCTACGTGAACGAGCGTGCGCGCTCGTACGCAGCCGTACGCAAGGTCAGCGTCACCCAGGTCAACATCGAGACACCCCCATAGCCGACCCCCATGAAAGGCTGTGATCCTCCGATGACCGGACTCAGACCGTCCCTCACGCGCTCGACGGTGCTGCGCGGGGCGCTCACCACCGCACTGCTCGCCTTCTCCGCAGGTGTCTTCGGCGCCGCACCCGCCTCCGCCGCCACCGGCACGATCACCGGCCTCGCGGGCAAGTGTCTCGACGTGGCCGGGGCGAGCGCGGCGAACGGCACGGCCGTACAGCTCTACGACTGCAACGGCACCACCGCCCAGCAGTGGACGGTCGGCTCCGACGGGACGATCAGGGCTCTCGACAAGTGCCTTGATGTCACCGGCAGTTCCACGGCGAACGGGGCCAAGCTCCAACTGTGGGACTGCACGGGCGGCGCGAACCAGAAGTGGTCGGTCTCCGCCGCCCGCGACATCGTCAACACCCAGGCCGACAAGTGCGCCGACGTCACCGGCAACACCTCGGCGAACGCCACCCCCGTCCAGATCTGGACCTGCACCGGCGCCGCCAACCAGAAGTGGACCGCGCCCACCGGGGGCGGCACGACCCCCGCCGCACCGATGGCCGTCGCCCCGTACCTCTACAACGGCTGGGGCAACCCGCCGAGCCCGACCACGGTCATGAACGCCACGGGCGTCAAGTGGTTCACCCTCGCCTTCGTGCTCAGCAACGGCTACTGCAACCCGCAATGGGACGGCAGTCGTCCGCTGACCGGCGGCGTCGACCAGCAGACGGTCAACACGGTGCGGGGGAACGGCGGCGACATCATCCCGTCGTTCGGCGGCTACAGCGGCAACAAGCTGGAGAGCTCCTGCTCCAGCGCCGGCGAGCTGGCGGGCGCGTACCAGAAGGTCATCAACGCGTACGGCCTGAAGGCGATCGACATCGACATCGAGGCCGACGCGTACAGCAACCCGACGGTCCAGCAGCGCACGGTGGACGCGCTCAAGACCGTCAAGGTCAACAACCCGGGCATCAAGGTGTACGTCACCATCGGCACCGGTCAGTCGGGACCGGACACCAGCCTTGTCAACCGCGCCGCGAACTCCGGTCTCAGTGTGGACAGTTGGACGATCATGCCGTTCGACTTCGGCGGCGCGGGGCAGAACATGGGCACGCTCACCCAGCGGGCCGCAGAGGGCCTCAAGACAGCTCTCAAGAACGCCTACGGCTACACCGACGACCAGGCGTACCGGGACATGGGCATCTCCTCCATGAACGGGATCACCGACAACAACGAGACCGTCACGCCCGCCGACTTCCAGACCATCCTCGCCTACGCGCAACAGCACCACCTGGCGCGGCTGACGTTCTGGTCCGTCAACCGGGACCGTCCGTGCACCGGCGGCGTCGCCGACAGCTGCTCGGGTGTGTCCCAGAGCAACTGGCAGTTCACCGGGATCTTCGCCAAGTACACCGGCTGACGCACTCGCTCCGCTCGCTCACCCCCCACCACCACAGGAGAAGGCCGTGCCCAGTCCTGTTCCCAGATCCGTACCCGGTTCCGTGTCCAGATCCGTACACAGATCCGTACACAGAGGCAAGAGGCTCTCCGGTCGTCGCCGGATACCGAGGGCCCTGACCGTGGTCGCGCTCCTGGCGACCGCCGTGACCGGCACCGAGTTCGCCGCACAGGGCGCGGCGAGCGCGCAGCCCACGGCAGCCGCCGCGATACCGGCCGGGTACACCACCGTGGTCAACAAGGGCAGCGGCAAGTGCGTCGACGCCCGCGCGGCCGCGAGTGCCGACGGCACCGCCGTCCAGCAGTACACGTGCAACGGGAGCACCGCCCAGAACTGGCAGCTCGTGGCCACCAGCGGCGGCTACTACCGCGTGAACAGCAACTTGGACGCTACAAAGGCCTGGGATGTCACCGACGTCTCCACCGCCGACTCCGCGGCCGTCCAGCTGTGGACGTACTCCAGCGGCAACAACCAGCAGTGGCTGCCCGTGGCCGAGGCCGACGGCGCCTACCACCTCGTCAACCGCAACAGCGGGAAGTGCCTCGACATCCCCAGCGCCTCCACCGCGGACAGCGTGCAGCTGGCGCAGTACACCTGCAACGGCACCGCCGCGCAGTCCTTCACCCTGGGTGGCGGCACGACGAACCCTCCGGGCACCCCGGACTTCGGCCCCAACGTGACGGTGTTCGACCCGTCGATGCCGGCCTCCAGCATCCAGTCCAAGCTGAACTCGGTCTTCGCCCAGCAGGAGACCAACCAGTTCGGCTCGGCCCGCCAGGCCCTGCTGTTCAAGCCCGGCACCTACAGCGCCAACGCCAACGTCGGCTTCTACACGCAGGTAGCCGGCCTGGGCTTCTCGCCGGACGACGTGACCATCAACGGCTCCGTGCACGCGGAGGCCGACTGGTTCCAGGGCAACGCCACCCAGAACTTCTGGCGCGACGCCGAGAACCTGTCGGTCAACCCCACGGGCGGCACCGACCGCTGGGCCGTCTCCCAGGCCGCCCCGTACCGGCGCATGCACGTGCGCGGCAACCTCGCGCTCGACGACGGCGGCTGGTCCAGCGGCGGCTTCATCTCCGACACCAAGGTCGACGGGCAGATCCGGTCCGGCAGCCAGCAGCAGTTCCTCACCCGCAACGCGCAGATGGGCAGCTGGTCCGGCTCCAACTGGAACATGGTCTTCGTCGGCGACCAGGGCGCACCCGCCCAGTCCTTCCCGACGTACACCAATGTCGCCGCCTCACCCACGATCCGCGAAAAGCCGTTCCTCTACGTCGACAGCGCGGGCGCCTACCAGGTGTTCGTGCCCGGGCTGCGGTCCAACGCCGTCGGCACCACGTGGAGCGGGAAGACTCCGGCGGGCAAGTCCCTTCCGATCGACCAGTTCTACATCGTCAAGCCCGGAGCCACCGCGGCCGACATGAACACGGCCCTCGCGGCGGGCAAGAACCTGCTGGTCACCCCCGGCGTCTACCACCTCAACCAGACGATCAACATCACGCGCCCCGACACGGTGGTGCTGGGCATGGGCCTGGCCACCTTCGTACCGGACGGCGGGATCACCGCCGTCAGCACTGCCGACGTGGACGGCATCCAGCTGGCCGGCCTGCTGATCGACGCGGGCACCACCAACTCCCCGACACTGATGCAGATCGGCCCGGCCGGTTCGTCCGCCACGCACGCGGCCGACCCGATCCAGCTCTCCGACGTCTTCATCCGGATCGGCGGCGCCACCAACGGCCGGGCGACCAACTCACTGGTGATCAACAGTGCCGACACGATCATCGACCACACCTGGATCTGGCGGGCCGACCACGGCAACGGCGGCACGGTCGGCTGGACCACCAACACGGCGGACACCGGCCTCGTGGTCAACGGCAACAACGTGACCGCGTACGGCCTGTTCGTCGAGCACTTCCAGAAGACCCAGGTCATCTGGAACAGCAACGGCGGCAGAACGTACTTCTTCCAGAACGAGATGCCCTACGACCCGCCGAACCAGGCCTCCTGGATGAACGGCACCGGGAAGGGCTACCCCGCTTACAAGGTCGCCTCCTCCGTCACCAGCCACGAGGCATGGGGGCTGGGCAGCTACTGCTACTTCAGCGCCAACTCGAGTGTGGTCGCCGACCGCGCCTTCGAGGTGCCGAACGCCTCGGGGGTCAGGTTCCACGACATGGTGAGCGTCTCGCTGGGCGGCACCGGAACCATCAGCCACATCATCAACAGCACCGGAGGGCCGTCCAACTCCGGCACGAACGTCGCCTACCTCACCAACTATCCGTAACCTGCGCGGAAAGGATCGACCGGCAGATGCAATCCATCAGATGCGGTTCCGCCCGCGTGGCCCTGCGGGTGCTCCTGCTCCTTGCGACGCTGCTGGCCCTTGCGGCACCGCCCGCCGCACGGGCGAGCACGGCGGCGACGCCGTTCAAAGTCCTCGCGCTCTACAGCGGCACGTGGGACGCGGCGCACATCGACTTCGACAAGGAGGCGAACGACTGGTTCCCGAAGCAGGCCACGGCGAACGGCTTCACGTACACCGCCAGTAAGAACTGGGACCTGCTCGCCAACGGCGGCGTGAACTCCTACCAAGTCGTGCTGTTCCTCGACGACCTGCCGCAGACCACAGCCCAACAGGCGGGATTCGAGCGGTACATGCGAGCGGGCGGCGCCTGGATGGGCTTCCATGTCTCGGCCTTCACGACCGACGCGGCGGGCTGGCCGTGGTACCACAACCAGTTCCTGGGCAGCGGCAACTTCAAGTCCAACACCTGGGGCCCGACAACAGCGGTCCTCAAGGTCGAGGACCGTACGCAGCCGGCCACCCGGAACCTGCCGGCCACGTTCACCTCGGCGGTCAGCGAGTGGTACAGCTGGTCCGACGACCTTCGGCAGAATCCGGACATCAAGATCCTGGCCTCCGTCGATCCCAGCAGCTTCCCGCTGGGCACGGATCCCGACCAGTCCTGGTACAGCGGCTACTACCCGATCCTGTGGACCAACACGAAGTACAGGATGCTGTACGCGAACTTCGGCCACAACGCGATGAACTACGACACCAACACGCGCTTGTCGTCGACGTTCGCGAGCGAGACCCAGAACCGGTTCCTCCTGGACGGGCTGAAATGGCTGGGAGGGGCCGCCGGTGTGACCCGTCCGTGAGCCCGCGTCCACCCCTTGCGCTCGTCATGGCACTGGCGGGGCCGAGTGGCCCCGCCAGGTCGGATGGCCGGCCCGTCTCCTACAGCCGGTCGCCGAACGCCTCCGCCAGGACGCGCCACTGGGCCCGCGGCAGCTCGGCACCGGGCCCACCGGGCTCCAGCACCTGGAGCGCGACGTGGTCGGCGCCGGCGTCGAGGTACTCCCGCGCCCGGGTCTTCACCTGCTCGGCGTCACCAAGAGCGAAGAGGGCGTCGAGCAGACGGACGCTGCCACCGCCCTCGAAACCGAGATCGGAAAAGCCCAGACGCAGCAAATTGTCCGTGTAGTTGGGCAACGACAGGTACCTCCCCAGCACGGTGCGTGCGGTGGTGCGGGCCCGGTCGAGATCGGTGTCCAGCACCACGGACAGCTCCGGGGCGAGCAGAGCGTCGGAACCGAGGGCCTCGCGTGCCTGTGCCGTGTGCTCCGCGGTGACCAGGTAGGGGTGGGCTCCCAGGGAGCGACCGGAGGCGAGTCGGAGCATCTTCGGTCCGAGTGCCGCCAGGATGCGATGACCGGCCGTCACGGGTGGCGCCGCAGCGTCGAGCGTGTCGAGATACCCGACCATCGCGCTGTAGGGCTTCGCATAGTTCTTCACCATCGGTCCGTGGCTGACGCCCAGGCCGAGGACGAACCGGTCGCGTTCGCCCGCCTCCAGGGCCGCGACCCGTCCGGCGACCGCCTGGGCGGTGTGGCTCCAGATGCTCAGGATGCCGGTGGCCACGGTGATGGTGCGGGTGGCGGCGAGCGCGGCTGCCGCGTCGTCGGCGGAGGGGCTCGCGCCGAGCCACAGCGTGCCGTACCCCAGCTCTTCGAGTTCGGCGGCCGCTTCCGCCATGGCGGCCCTGTCCGCAGGGCCGGCTGTTCGCTGCGCGTTCAAGGCGCCGCTCCAGATACCGATCCGCCCGAATGCCTTGCGCGCCAGAGAAGTCATGGTGTGATCAACGGTGCCGGGCGCCGACTGTTCCCGCGCCGCGTCCACGAAGTGCGGGTGCTCGTGGTCGGGACACGTGTACGGCACCGGCACGGAGCCGGCGTGTGACCGGAACAGACCTCGGGGGCACCGCGGAGATAGGAGAAGGCAAGCACATGAGCAGCGTCTCGGACACCTCGCGAGCCCTGGTCCTGGAGGACTTCGGCACCCTGCCACGGCTCGCGCGGCGACCCGTCCCCGAGCCTCGCCCCGGCCACACGCTCGTCCGCATGGCGGCGGCGACCGTCGCCCACCTCGACCTCAACATCCTGGACGGACAGTTCGGCATCCTGCCCGAGTTGCCCTTCGTCCCCGGCACCCAGGGCAGCGGTTACGTCCTCGACTCCGGCCTCCACCCCGAGGGCGCGCTCGTCCGCGTACGCGGTGAAGGCCTTGGACTCAGCCGCGACGGGGCCTGGGCCGAGCACATGCTCGTTCCGGACGCCGCCGTCGAGGTCATGCCCGCGGGCGTCGACCCCGCCCTGGCCTGCAGCTACTTCTCCCCGGTCGGCACCGCGTGGGCCGCCGTGCACCCGATCGCTCAGGTGCGGCCGGGCGAACGGGTCCTGGTCACCGGGGCATCCGGCGCGGTCGGCGGCATGGCCGTCCAACTCGCGGCGCGGGCCGGCGCCGACGTGGTCGGCGTCGTCGGCCGCCCGGCCAAACTGCCGCATGTCCCCGCACCCGCCAAAGCGGTCCTCGCCCCCGACCTCTCCGCCGAGACGATCGGCGGCACCGTCGACGTGCTCATCGACACCGTCGGCGGCACGATTCTGCGCGACGCGCTCGCCTTGGTACGCCCCCGCGGCCGGGCCGCGCTTCTCGGCTACACCGCGGGCCGCGAACTCACCGTGGACCTCGCGGAGTTCTTCCTCGCGGACGTCGCGCTCCTGCCCGTCAACATGATCACCCGCGGCGAGGAGATCGCCGCCGACATCCTGCCCCTCCTCCCGGAGCTGTCCTCCGGAGCGTTGTCGCTGCCGCATGAGCGCTACGGCATGGACGCCCTGGATCAAGCGGTGGAGCGGCTGCGCAGTGGTGACGCGGTGGGCAAGGTGGTGCTCGGACTCGGGGCCGTCCGTGGAGGCCACAGCTAGGCGGTTTCGTTTGGATCAGTCGGTCGTTGGTCTGGGTGTGCCGTTGACTGACGCCCAGTGGGCGCGAATCGAGCCGCTGCTTCCGGACCGGATGCCGAAGCGGGGTGGCCGCTGGCGCGATCACCGTGAGTGATCGACGCGATTGCCCACAAGTTCCAAACCGGTACCCAGTGGGTGCATCTGCCGGAGAAATACGGCAACTGGCGAGGCGTCTACAACCGGCTGCGGATGTGGGCCGTCGACGGCACCTGGGAGCGCGTGTTCACCGCCCTGGTAACCCAGGCCGACGCGGACGAGGGTCTGGCCTGGGCCGTATCGGTGGACTCCACTATTGTGCGGGCCCACCAACACGCGGCCGACGCCCGCAAAAAGGGGCCCCGGCCGCCGAACCCGGCGACCACGCCATCGGCAGGTCCCGCGGCGGACTGACCACGAAGATCCACCTCGCCGCCGATGCTCGTTGCCGATCTCTGGCGTTCGTCCTCACCGCGGGCCAGGCCGGTGACGCACCTGCTTTCACCGATGTCATGGCCCGCCTGCGTGTCCCGCGCCCGCGAGGACGGCCCCGCACCAGGCCGCACCTGATCCTGGCCGACAAGGCGTACTCCTCGCGCGCGATCCGCGACCACCTGCGCAAGCGCGGCATCCGAGCAGTGATCCCCGTCCCCGCTGACCAGCGCACACGCCGGCTACGCCGGGGCAGCCGGGGCGGCAGGCCACCGGCCTTCGACCGGGAGGCGTACAAGCTAGGCAACACCGTCGAGCGGTGCATCAACCGCTTGAAGCAGTGGCGCGGCATCGCCACCCGCTACGAGAAGACCGCCATCATCTACCTGGCCGGCCTCCACATCGCGGGCATCTTCCTCTGGTCCGCCCGATAGCGCGGTCTCGGTTGGTGACCTGTGTGTTGTTCAGTGGCCGATGCTGTCCAGTTCGGCCACATCCTCGTCTGAGAGGGAGAAACCGGCGCCTGCGATGTTCTCGCGCAGGTGGGCGGTGGACGAAGTACCGGGGATGAGCAGGATGTTCGGCGAGCGCTGGATCAGCCAGGCCAGCGCGACCGACATGGGCGTCGCCCCCAGTCGGTTCGCGACCTGTGAGAGGGCCTCGGACTGTAGCGGCGTGAAGCCTCCCAGGGGGAAGAACGGCACGTAGGCGATGCCATCGGCGGCGAGATGATCTACGAGGTCGTCGTCGTGGCGGTGGGCGAGGTTGTACATGTTCTGCACGCACACGATCGGGGCGATGCTGCGCGCCTCAGCGACCTGCTCTCCGGTGACATTGCTGACGCCGAGGTGGCGGATCAGTCCCTCTTGCTGGAGGACGACGAGCGTCTCGAATGCTTCGGCGATCGAGCCGGCCTGCGGGCCCTGAGCGTCGCCCATGCGCATGTTGACCAGGTCGAGGGTATCGACGCCGAGGGATTCGAGGTTTTCATGGACCTGCTTGCGCAGGTCTTCGGGGCGCCGGGCCGTGGGCCAGCCGCCCTGTGCGTCGCGGGTCGCACCCACCTTGGTGGCGATGAACAGCGGCTCCGGGTAGGGGTGCAGCGCTTCACGGATCACCTCATTCGTGAAGCGCGGTCCGTAGGCGTCGCTGGTGTCGATGTGGGTGATCCCGAGGCTGACTGCCTCGCGCAGCACGGCCAGAGCGCCGTCGTGATCGGTGGGCGGCCCCATGACCCACGGGCCGGCGAGCTGCATCGCGCCGTAGCCGAACCGGGTGACGGACGAGTCACCCAGCGTCCAGGTTCCGCCGGGAAGAGGTGCGGAGGGCGTGTTCATCATGGTGCCTTTCACTTCATGCAAGGGGTGGTGTCTCCAGCCCCCTTGCACCAGCATTGGAGAGTAACTTCCTGCCGGGAAGTAGGCACTCTGAAGTGCGTAACACCCCAGAAGGTGAGAGGCGAGATCAGTGACGACGAAGGCCGACAAGAAAGCGCAGGCCAAGGCGGAGTACAACGCGTTCCTGGCGGTGTGCCCCAGCCGTCAGCTCCTCGACCGGATCTCAGACAAGTGGGTCGTCCTGATCCTGTGTGCACTGGGCGGTGACACACCCGAACAGTCCGGCGCATCGCACGCCCCGAAGGCGATGCGCTACTCCGAGCTGGCCCGGCTACTGGCTGGCGTCAGCCAGAAGATGTTGACCCAGACCCTACGGGCTCTCGAACGCGACGGCTTGCTCATCCGCACCGTGACACCCACGGTCCCTGTCACCGTCACCTACGAGCTGACCGACCTCGGCCTCTCACTCCACCACCTGACACGCGGGCTCAGGCAGTGGGCCCAGACCCACATGGAACAAGTCCTCGCCAATCGCGAGAGCCACGACGCACGGGCTTCCTAGCGTGGCAGCGTTCTCCGTCTCTGCTACCGGCTGGGATCGGTCTGACCATGAGGGTGGTGCAGCGGACGCGGGTCAAGTCAAACCCGCATTCGCGGATCGCGCGCCACCACCGGACCTATGACCGGAAGGACGAGAGGATGATCCAAACGAAACGGCCTAGCAGCCGCGGCGCGAGCCCCATGGCGGCTCGCATGGAGCCGGTTCGTGCTGTCCGCCGCAGAACGCCGTCCTGATCGACTGCACGATGAGGTCCGCTTGCTCGTACGACGCATCGAAATTGTCGGCCGCCGTTGACCTGACCACGTCGTCCGCCGAGCCCATTTCGATCTCCTGGCAGACACTCCTGACGCTCTTGACCGCTTGCGGCTTGTCTGCGACGAGTCTGCTGTCCAGGGCTTCGAGGCCGTGCAGCAGCAGATCGCGCTGGCCCCCCTCCGGGGACGGTACGGCCTGGGCCTGTCCCCCTCTGACTCTGATCTCGTGGGAGCCCCCGGCCTCCGAGGACCCGGCGTCGTGTGTGCACACGGCCAGCGAGATCGTCGCGATCACCGCGCACAGGACCGCAGTTGTCGCGCACTTCATGTCTTCCCCCGGGGCATCGTGTGCGAGGACATGCCCAGCACACGAAATCTGCGCCCGCCCGCTCACCGTACCGGGCTGCGGGCCCACACCTGGCGTCCCGACGTTTTCACGGTCGGCCGCACGGTGGGCAGTTCCTTCCAGCCCCAGGAGCGGAGCAGTTCCGGAACCCCGGCCGAGGCCCTGTCCCGGTCGACACCGGCCACCACCAGGTCCTGGGCGAGGCGGGAGAGCAGCAGGTCCGCGAGGCGGGTCGCGACACCGCGGCGGCGGTGCTCGGGCAGCACCATCAGCTCGGTGAGGGCGAACACCCGCCCGGACGCGGTGAGTTCCTCCGTCTGTGGCGTCACTTCGACGGGGAAGTCGGCCCACCACGCGCCGTCGCGCTCCAGGCGGTGTCCGTAGGCGCAGCCGGCGAGACCGGGGGCGTCGGCGACGACCATGTCGAAACCGTCGTGCCGCACGTCCTGCTCGAAGCGGCGCAGAAATTTCGTCCGGTCCCGGTACTCGGCACCGGCGGCGCCGTGATACGCCATGACGTACACGTCAGCGACTGCCTCCCGTTGCTGTTCGGCCTGCCACCGGGTGAGCCGGCGCAGATACACCTCGGCCATCCGAACTCCCTTCGAAATGGCCCGGCTCGGCGGGCCCCCTTGTGCGTGCTGCGGTGACAGCGGCGGCGCGATCGGCGGGCGGGGCCGGCGTGGGTGCCTCACCGCCGACGTCCGGCTCGGCGTGCGCGCGGCCGCCGGTGCGCAAAGTGGCCCCGTGCGCGTGCTGCGCGTCACGGCGGTGGATCACGTACGTGACGATGGCGATGAGGACCAGGGCGGCGGATGTGACGAGTGCGGTGTCCATGGTCCTCACCGTCCCGTCGCCGTCGGGACGACGTGGGCGGCCGTCGAGCCGTCCGCGGTCGTTCCCGGCTCCTGCGCGCCCTGTGCCCGGCCGCCCAAGGCAGCGTCATGGCGGCTGCCGATCTCGGCGGCGACGAGATCAGTGGCGGTCAGCGGGGGCCCGTCCGGGTCGCAGGCGGCAGCCATGAGCCGGGCGGCGTTCGCGGCCGTCGTCTCGGGCGGGATCACCAGGAGATCCCGGCGGCCGGACCCGTAGGACAACAACAGCAGCTTGTGCGGGTCCAGTTCAGGGGTGAACCAGCCGACCTTGAGCACACGCTCGTGCACGGTCACCTTGCGCGGGACGACGGGCCAGAGCATCGGATTGACGGCGACGCGGGTGATGCGACCCCACAGGGGATCAAGTGCGTCCGCCAGAGCGGGGAGTTCGGCGGACAGATCGCGCGAACGGGGCCACCAGGCGCCATCGAGCAGGCCCTGGCCCGTCGGAGACTTCAGTGAGATCCGGGCGGCGGGATACGGGGGAGTGGGGGTGGTGGTGTGGGTGGGCGTGATGGTCGCAGTCATGATGCGAACCCGTCTTCGGAGCGACATGACCGTCGGCCCCGATGCCGTGACTCACCGAGGACGAGACCCGCGCGGGTGCCGGAATACGAAGGGCCCTTGGTGCCTGCATGGTACTCCCACAGGGGGAGTCCGGTTATGGCTCCGTTGCCCGAGGTGATCCGTGAGGGTGTCTACGTCGCGAGGTGGAAAAGAGCCCTGGCTGGACGGGGGAGACCAGCCAGGGCCGTAAAGGCGTGGCAGGCGGAGGGCGGTCGCCTCGCGGCGAAAGGCTCCATGGGGCTTCAGCCGGACGATCGTCCCCATGGGCCATGGGTGAGGCCCGGGGACACTGTCCCCTCCGCAGCCACACTCACATGAACGATGAGCCCTACACAGATGTTCCGGACCGGCCCTGCCTTCGCGGGTGAGCCGCGGCACATCGCCGAGCCGCGGGACCCGGGTGAACCACGGTCGAACACTGGATGAGTCCCAGGTCGCGCGGGGTCGGAGACCCGTGGAACTCCCTCGCCGGGGCGCAACTGTCCGGCTGTCACTCCCGTCCCACGAATGCCCCCGTGTATCCGTGAGGAAGACGAAGACGCCGTGACCCAAGCACTGCTGCTACCCCGACGACGCTTGCCGAGGCTGAGGCCGAGAGCGGTGGGGCGACCGCCGGGCGTGGACGCCCCCCGACGCGCCGACATTCAAGGGCTGCGGGCCGTGGCCGTCACGCTCGTCGTGCTGTCGCACGCCGGGGTGCGACAGTTCAGCGGCGGCTATCTGGGCGTCGACGTCTTCTTCGTCATATCCGGCTTCCTCATCACGTCCCTGCTCGCCCGCGAACTGGACCGCACGGGCCGCGTCTCCCTGACCCGGTTCTACGCCCGGCGGGCCCTGCGCCTGCTGCCCGCCTCCACCTTGGTCGCGGTCGCGACGCTCGCCGGGGCGTACCTCTTCCTCTCGAAGGTGCGCTTCACGACGTATGCGGGCGACGCGATCGCCAGCGGCCTGTACGCGGTCAACCTCCGGCTCGCCGTGTCAGGCACCGACTATCTGCAGGCGACCGACCCGCCCTCGCCGTTCCAGCACTTCTGGTCCCTGGCTGTCGAGGAGCAGTTCTACGTGGTCTGGCCGCTGGTGCTGACGGCCGCCCATCTGGTCGCGAGGCGGCGCGAACGACCAGGACGAACGGCCTGGCGAACCGTCGCGGTGCCGACCGGGATCGCAGCCGCCATTCTCGCGCTCTCGTTCTTCCTGAGCGTCCGCACGACGCCGATGTCCCCTTCCTGGGCCTACTTCGGCTCGCACACGCGGGCGTGGGAGCCGGCCGCCGGGGCGCTCCTCGCCCTCTGCGCCCACCGCCTGCGGAGGATGCCGGCGCCGCTCGCCGGGGCGCTCTCCTGGGTGGGCCTGGCGGCCGTCGTCGGGTCGGCCCTCACGTTCGACGACGCCACCCCGTTCCCCGGGTACGCGGCCCTCGTGCCCGTCGCGGGCGCGGTGCTCGTGCTGGCGGGCGGCTGCGTCCCCAGCCGGTTCGGCGGTGAACTCCTGTTGCGGCAGCGGGCGTTGACCGGCATCGGCGGCCTGTCCTACGGCTGGTACCTGTGGCACTGGCCGCTGCTCGTGATCCTGCCCGTCGCCCTGGACCGGCCGACCGCCGGCGCGCACTCCCGGCTGGCCGTATGCGCGTTCGCGCTGCTTCTGGCCTGGCTGACACTGCGGCTCGTGGAGAACCCCGTACGCTTCGGCGCGGTCTTCCGGGACCGCCCTCGCGGGGCGCTGGGGCTGGGAGCCGGCCTGACCGCGGGGGCCGTGACCCTGGCCCTCGTCGCGGCGCTCTTCCCGCCCGCGATCGACTCCGGCCGCCCGGCGCCGGGTCTGGCCGCGGCCCTCGACCGGGCCCCCGATCCGCAGGCGCGCCTGTCCCGGCTGCTCGCCGCGCCCAACGACGTCGTGCCCGGCAACCTCTCGCCCGGCCTCGCCGAGATCAAGGCGGGCCGATCGGCGGTGTACCGGGACGGCTGTCACGTAGGACTGAACTCGGTCGACGTGCCGCCCTGCGTGTACGGCGACCCCACGTCGGCCACCACGGTGGTGCTCTTCGGCGACTCGCACGCGGCCCAGTGGTTCCCGGCCATCGAACGCCTCGCGCGGGAGCGCCACTGGCGACTCGTCTCCCTGACGAAGGCCTCGTGCAAGGTCGCCGACGTCACCATCGTCAGCGGCGGCAAGCCGTACGCCACGTGCGACACCTGGCGTACGAAGGTCCTGGCGCGGATCGCGGACCTGCGGCCCGACCTGGTGATCGCCTCCTCGTCCGAGGCGGGCACCCCCGCGCACCCGGACACCGGGGGCGCGGTACGGCAGTGGACGGCGGGTTTCGAGCGGACGTACCGGGCGATCCGTGCGAGCGGAGCCCGGGTCGCGGCGCTCCTCGACACGCCCTGGCCCGCGTCGGACGCGGTGGACTGCGCGGGGACGCATCCGCTGGATCTGGGACGGTGCACAGCCACCCCCGGCCGTGCGGCGAAGGACCCGCGCAGGGCCGCCGCGGTGCGGGCCGCGGCGGCGTCGAGCGGCGCCACGGTCATCGACCCGGTCCGCTGGCTGTGCGCGCCCGGCGTGTGTCCGGTGCTGGTGGGCGACACCCTCGTCTACCGCGACGACGGCCACATGGCGGAGGCCTACGCGCGGGCCCTGGCCCCGGTTCTCGACGCCGAGCTCACTCGGACGCTGGCGCGATCTGTCGCTTAGTGACACACTGTCGTCCAGGGACATAGTGGAGAGAAGGGTGGACGGCCATGACGGCGGAGAAGCGTGGCGGGGGAGGGATGAGCGACGCACGGCGTGCGCGCCTGCGCCTGGAGATCTCACGTGAGGCGGCGCGACTGTTCTGGGATCAGGGGCTGGCCGCCACCAGCGGGGACCAGATCGCGGAGGCCGTGGGCCTGTCCACGCGTACGATCTGGCGCCACTTCCGCAGCAAGGAGAGCTGTGCCGAGCCGATCGTCATGCAGGGCGTCGTCACGCTGATGACAGTGCTGCGGAGCTGGCCGCGGCAGCTTTCGCTCGAGGAACATCTGGCCGCCGAACTGGCCGGGCTCGGCCGCGAGAAGCCGCCGGTCGATCTCGCGGACGAGATGCTCGCGATGAAGATGATCCGGCTCGCGGACTCCGAACCGGCCCTGCGCACAGCGTGGTTGATGGCCTGCGATCAGACGGAACAAGAGCTGTGCGCGATCGTCGGCGACCGCCTGGGCCGTCCGCGCGAGGACCTGGAGGTGCGCCTGCACGCCGCGGCGGCGGCCTCGGTGATCCGGGTCCTTGACGAGTACATCGGAACCGCCCTCCTCGTCGGCGCCGACCTGGGGGAGTTGAGGGACGTGCCGACGCTCGCCCTCCGCTACGGCCGGGCGATCCGCCAGGCCACCGGTGGCGCCGTAGGCGATCCCGTCGCCTGACGAGCCCCGCGCTCCGCAGGCCGGCAGCCCAACGAAAGCGCACTCGAAGAGGAGACCCCGCATGCTCGCCGACACGCCCAAGGCCCCGCAGTTCGCAGTCGAGGACTTCTTCGCCTCCCCGGCCCGCGCCAACGCGTCGATCTCACCCGATGGCACCAGGGTCGCCTACCTCGCGCCGTGGCGTGAGCGGCTCAACGTCTGGGTGGAGAACCTCGACACGGGTGAAGAGGCACGGTGCGTCACCGCGGACACCCGTCGCAGCGTCCACGTCTACCACTGGACGAGCGATCCGCGGTGGCTGCTGTACGAGCAGGACGGCGACGGCGACGAGAACTGGCACATCTACCGGGTCGACCTGGAGAACCCGGAAGCCGGGGCGATCGATCTCACCCCCTTCCCGGGAGCCAGGGCGGTGGGTTTCGAGACAACTCCCTCCCGGCCGGGCAAGGCGCTTCTCCGGCTGAACCACAGGAGCCCGGTGGAGTTCGACCTCTATGAACTCGACATCCCTACCGGCGAGTTGACGATACTGGCCCAGAATCCGGGCCAGGTCGCGGGCCTGCTGTACACCCCCGACGGCAAGCTGTACACCCACACCCTGACCGACGACGGCGACATCGCGCTGTCCACGTGGGACCCGGTCACGGGAGTACGACACCCGGTCGCCACGTTCGACGGCTCCGACTACCCGTTGGACATCCAGCCGTTCCAGCTCACCCCGGACGGCACCGGCGCGTGGATCGGCTCCAACCGCGGAAGCGACCGGACCCGGCTGGTGCGGCTCGACCTGGCCACCGGGGCGGAGACCGAAGTGGACAGCGATCCGATCCTCGATCTGGACCCGCGTTCCACCGTCTTTCCCACGCTGCCCTCACCGCTCGTCCTCGACCGGCGCACCGGCGACCTGATCGGGGTGCGCCATCTCGGTGAGCGGCAGGTCATCCACCCCCTCACCCCGCACTTCGCCGACGTACTGGAGAACCTGACGAAGCTCTCGGACGGCGACCTGTCCCACCTGTCGTCCGACCACAGCGGGCAGCGCTGGGTCGTCAGCTTCACCCACGACCGCGACCCCGGCGTCACCTACTTCTACGACCACGCCACCGCGCGGAGCCGACTCCTGTTTCGGCCCTACCCGGACCGGGACCCCGACACCCTCGCCCCGATGACGCCGGTCACAGTCCCGGCACGCGACGGCCTGCGACTGCCCGCATACCTGACCCTGCCGCTCGGGACCGAACCGGCCGGGCTGCCGTTGATCCTCCTCGTCCACGGCGGCCCTTGGCACCGCGACGGCTGGGGCTTCGACCCCAGCGCACAGTTCTTCGCCAACCGTGGCTACGCGGTGCTGCAGGTCAACTACCGCGGTTCGTCCGGCTACGGCAAGAAGTTCCTCAAGGCCGGCATCGGGGAACTGGCCGGGAAGATGCACGACGACCTCATCGACGCCGTCGACTGGGCCGTCGACCAGGGGTACGCGGACCCGGACCGCGTAGCGATCTTCGGCGGTTCCTACGGCGGTTACGCCGCGCTGGTCGGCGTCACCTTCACCCCCGACGTCTTCACCGCCGCGGTCGACTTCTGCGGCCCCTCCAACCTGGTCACCTTCCTGCGTACCGTGCCGGAGTTCGTCCGGCCCCACCTGATCAACAACTGGTACCTCTACGCCGGGGACCCCGCGAACCCGGAGCAGGAAGCGGAGCTGTGGGCACGCTCGCCTCTCAGCCGCGTCGACGACATCCGCACCCCGCTGATGGTCGTCCAGGGCGGCAACGACGCTCGGGTCGTCCAGGCCGAGTCCGACCAGATCGTCGCCGCCCTGCGCGCCCGTGGCGTCGACGTCGAGTACATGGTCAAGGAGGACGAAGGACACGGCTTCGTGAACGCCGAGAACAACATCGACATGTACCGTGCGGCCGAGCGGTTCCTCGCCCGGCACCTGGGCGGGCGCTGTAGCCGCACCCTGTCACCGTCCAGTGCTCCAGGACGCTGATCCGCGGGCGATCCCCTCGGAGGACCTGACGCTGCCGGTGTTCGCGCGGTCCGGAGCATCGGGTGGGAGATGCGCGGAATCAGCCGGTGAGGGGAACGTGGGAGCCGGTCACCGTGAGGTGCAGGCCCTCGGCGCTCGGCTCGGCGGCCGTGAGCCGGATGCCGCCGGGGAGCCGGGTGATGCTCTGCTGGATGTCGGTCGCCGTCCGGATCTGGTCACGTGGCACGCCCGCGATGGCGGAGGGCAGACCCTGTGCGCGCAGACGCAGGACATCGCCTTGTACGGAAACAGTGCTGTAGACGGCGTACTTGGAGCCGTCGGGAGTCTCGAACCCCACCTTGACGCGGCCCTTGCCGCCGTCGGACAGCCCGGTCATGTGGATGCCGTCGTCCTGTGTAGGGGCGGCGTGCATCAACTCGGAGTACGGGACCAGTGCGGTGCCCGTCGCGGTCCGGGCCGTGGCGCTGGAGTATCCGTTCGTGAACTCGACCCCGAGCAGTTTCAGTTCGAGGTTCTCCACCCGCCCGGTCGAGCCGCCGGGCATGGCCGACTCGAAGTGGTCCACGGAGGCATCGAGTTCGTCGAGGTCGCCCGCGACGGCCTGGGTGAGGAAGGGGAAGCCCTTGATGGACACCTCGGTGGAGTCCGCGAACCCGGTGGAGGCCCGCAGCTTGTCCACCGCCTTGCCTTCGGCGAGATGAAGAGCGAGCCGGTCGACACCGACGAGCACGGCAGCGAGCAGCACGATGACGATCAGGGATCTTCGAAGAGTACGCATGGGGCCACCACAGCAGGCGAATTGATCAGGGGCTGTGACGTGGGTCATGTTTGTTGGCAACGTTATCGTCACGGGGCCCGCCTGGCCCCACCAGCGGTACAGGGATGGGTAGTTGACCCGGCTGCGCCGCCACCGTGGCACGCGGACCGCTGACCCGCGATACGGCAGCGGCTGGCATCGTGGTGCCCATGGGTATGGGTGAGCGTATTGAGCGGGTCGACGACCACGACGAGATCGTGGCCGTCGTGAGCAGGAGCGACGCCATGCGTCAGGGGTGGCTGCACCGCATCGCAACCGTCGTGTGCCGCGATACGCAGGGGTGGACCCTCGTACACCGGCGCCCCGACGACGCAGCACGTTTCCCGGGCCGGTTCAACTGGTTGCTCGGAGGCGCCGTGGCGGTCGGCGAATCCTATGAGGAGGCTGCCGCACGGGAGTTGGCAGAGGAACTGGGCGTCCGGGCTCGGCCCGGATTCGTATTCAAGTTCAAGTGCGAGGGGGCGATCAGTCCGTACTGGCTCGGCTTGCACGAAACCGTCGTGACCGAACCCATCAAGCCCGACCCCGACGAAATCGCCTGGCACGACTGGCTCACGGAGCCGGAACTCATCGATCTGGTCCGGCATGAGGCGTTCGTCCCCGACGCGCGCGAGGCATTCGACCGCTATCTGGTACTCCACCTGTAGATCGTGATCTTCATGTCCGGGCCGCGGCTTGGCGCCGGTAGTGGCTGGCCTGTGATCGTGCCCGGTGTCGGCGTCGCCCGTCGGACCGGCCGAGCCGGTGCGCGAGATCGCTCAGTGGCCGGATGGCGACGGCGAGGAAGAGGTGCTGGATCTCGTTGCAGGTCAGCGGGGCCAGGTGGTCAGGGCTGGGACGGCAGGTGTGTTCGTCTGCCCGGACGACGGCGAGGAAGGGATGGGCCGGCATGGCGAGTGTGACCCAGCGGATCCAGGACGGGTAGCGGCGGGCCGGGTGTTCGTCGAGCCCGGCCAGGCCCTTCTCGGTCTGGAAGGTCTCCTCCACCCGTCATCTGGAGCCAGCTGTCCTGACCAGGGTGCTTTGCGGGACCGGTTGGGCGGAGTGACAGCGGTAGTAGGCGGGTTCGCCGGTGGTGCGGTTGCGTCGGATCAGGAGCTGACGGTAGCCCGGCACTGGGGCGGTGAGGTCGATGACGGCCCAGGCGTAGTAGCGGTGGCCCTTCGCGTCGCGTCCGGCCGACAGCTTCTGCCAAGCGCGCCTGGGCAGCTTCGCGGCCAACGTATCGGGGCGGAACCTTCCCGCGCCGGTGGTCACTACGGCCGAGCAGGCCACCGCGAGGACATAGCCCAGGCCGCGTTCTTCCCGGGCTGTCCTCAGCGTGGGGTTGCCGCCGTAGACCTCGTCGCCGGTCACCCTTTCGATGCGGTGCCCGGCGTCCAGAAACCGCTCGATCGTCAAGCGGGCCAGTTCCGGCCTGGTCGCAGAGACGGTGTGTTCGCGCAGCCCCGCCGCCTGGCAGCGGTCCGGATCCGAGGTCCACGAGCGCGGGATGCACAACTCCCGGTCCACCGCCGCGTGCCCGCGCTCGCCTGCGTAGACGAGGTAGACGGCAACCTGGGAATTCTCGATCCGGCCCGCGGTGCCGGCGCATTGGCGCTGGACCCCGACGGTGCGGGTGCACTTCTTTACGTCGCCGGTCTCGTCCACGATCAGTACCGCGGCCTCGTCACGAAGGTGTTCGACGACGTACTCGCGCACATCGTCCCGCACGGCATCGGCAACCCAGGACGCCCGGGACAGCAGATGTCGCATGCCGTGCGGAGTCTTCTCCCCAGCCCACTCCGCCATCGTCCAGCAGTTCTTGCGCGGTAGGTCTGACAGCAGGCCCAGCGCCAACCGGCCGGCCCGCAGCCGGGGCTCGACCCGGGCGAACCAGCCCGCGATACGGCCCGCGGCCACATTGAACGCCGCCCGCCATCGACCGGGATCTATGCAGTGACCTGCGGCCACCGTCTCTTCGCCAGTCCACACAACTCACGATGATCAACGGTGGTCGCACCCCACTCCGCGGCGGCCCCGGCGGCCGGCGAACTGGCATCACATACGGTCTGCGGCATGACAGCAGAAGATTCGAAGACCCCCAGACCCCGGGTGCAGCTGGTCATCGGCATCATCCGCCAAGGCAACGAGATCCTGCTCGTGCGGGAGAGTCTCGGCGCCGACGGCGAGATGCTCTGGTCGCTGCCCGGTGGCGGGGTCGAGGACGGCGAGCTCATGCACGAAGCTCTCCGGCGCGAACTGCAGGAGGAGACCGGGCTGCTGGTGGGCGACCCGGTGCGGACCGCATTCCTCATGCACATCGACTCCGAGCAGCACCCCTCGGCATTGGCCGCCGCCTTCGAGATCGACGAGTGGGCGGGGGACCTCACGCCGCAGGACGACGACATCGAACAGGCCGCCTTCTTCCCCCTGCCCGATGCCTTGAAGCTGCTCGGCGAACTGGACAGCGCAACACAGCGGGAGCCCATCGTCGGCTATCTGACGGGGACCGTCGCGCCGGGGAGCACCTGGCTGTACCGCAACCGGGGAAAAGAGGAGACGCTCGTCGCCCGCTGGTGACGCCGAACAGCGCCCACCACATGGAGATCACGACCTACAGCTGGAGTACTAGCCGTACGGCCGCGGCGATAGGCGATCGGGGAGGGGCGAAAGGGGAGGGGCAGGCCGTGGGCCCTGTTCTCGCGTCGGCCGGGCGCCGGTCCCGGACAGGGCCGGCGTCAGGAGCAGAATCCGCTGCACGGTCCCAGCCACAGGGGACCGCAGCCGTAATCGCTCCAGTTGCACGAGTCGTAGCAGACCGTGTCGCAGCTACCGGTCCCCGCGCACTGGGAATTGCAGTCCACGGCCTGGATGCCCTGATCCCTCCGAGACGCCGCGCCTTGCGTGTCGGCAGGACCCAATGTCCTGAGAATCGCCCGCGCCTCGCTCGCGCCGAACGCCGCCACGGCCGCGGTCTCCAACCCGTCGACGGCTGCCCCCTGCCGGCGTCCCGCGATGATCTGCGGAGCCAGCCGCGTCGCGTCGTCCAGGACGGCGGACTGCTCGGCCGACAGAGCGGGGTGTGTCTTCCGGTGGTTCGCGAAGTGCGCCACCCACAGTTCGCTCCGGTCCGACGGGGACAGCGCGCCGTAAATGGCGCGCCGGTAGTCCGCGGGGTAGGAGGCGAACTCGGAGTAGCCGGAGGGGAGTCGGCCGGGGTTGGCCTTCACCCATCGCGACGCCTTACTGCCCTTGGAGCGGGTCACCGCCTGCGCGGGTGAGGTCGCCAGGCCGCCGGTGACCAGAAACGTTCCGAGGGCCAGTCCCGGCACGGCCTTGAGGATTCCTCGACGGCTCGGGGACCGCAGCACATCGAGGTCGCGGAGCGCACGCACCACCCGCAGAGAGTCCGACGGCCCCAACAGCCGCGCCAGGCGGAGGGACAGCGCGGTTCCGGTCCAGGCCCGCACCTGGTCGCCGTCGACCGCCAACAGGGTCGGGGCCCACTCGGCCCCTTCCCCCAGGGCACGCGCGCGCAGGCCGCGTATACGGGGCTCGGTGAGGCCCGCGGTGGCCAACGTGCCGTCGACGGACACGCGAACCCGGTCCACCACTTCTTCGCAGAACCGGCAATCTGCGTCGAATGCCAATATCCACTCGGTCACAAGCTTCTCCCCACGTTCATGTGACGCACCGTGCCATGGTGCCGGTCAGGTGTGAGTGTTCGCGCCGATCCGTGGCGCGCCGTTCAGCAGACTTGCGCGCTTCGAGCCTGCCTGAAGAGAAATCATTTGTCGGGGTCTCTGGGAGCGTCAATCATTTTGGCGAGAGCCGAAACGTTTTGCATTCACATGGGGTGGACGCTGGTCCGCGCAGCCGGGTGTGAGAGCGCCCAAGGAGGAGAAGGAGGTGCCGGCCGGCGGTGGCGAGGTGGCATGCCCCCAGGCGCGTACGAGCGTGGGACCACCTCATCATCGGTTCTGCTTCAGCTGCACTGCCAGGTGAACATTGCTCGGTCGAAACGGTGCTCAGCCAGGTCCAGTGGAGCCTTCCGTAGGCGCCGTGTTTGCGAGTGCCGGGCATGGACGTCCCTTTGTGGGTGTCGGCAGTACGTCACGCCCGGGGGATCCGCCAGATCTGAACGAGGCAGTACTGATCCTTGCCATCGAGTTCCTCTTCATGGCCAGGTGGTGTTTCCAAGGGAGTTGAAGACCCCCGAAGTGGCGAGGTGAATGGGCCGTTGTCACGGTTGAACACCCAGTGCCAGCGCATTCTGTACTCCCCGGGTGACGGCAGGATCAGTGGGATCTTCCGCATCCCGTCGGTGATGACCTCAATACCGAGATCGGCCGAGGGAAGTTCCACCTCCACCTACGCCTGACCTGCCCACGGGCCAGGGACTGGCGCGGGCTCGGTGGACCAGCTTTCCAATCGCACGATGGCCTGGATTACCTGGGACGGGACTTGCGGATAGACCATGCCGGGAGCCGAGAGCAACCACGTCGTGAAGTCCGCATTCGGGGTACACGTGTCCACGCTGATGTCAACGACCCCGAACAGGCGGTAGTTCGGGGAGACGGAGGTCTCGAAGGCGTCCAAGAGCCTGCTCAACCGCGCACCCCTTCATCGCTGACCCCATCGCTGACAGGAAAGGGGCAAGGGAACACCCGCAGCGGTTCACCGCCGCCCGCTCCAGACCGCGAGCCCGATCGTGC
The DNA here is from genome assembly GCF_040655895.1 of Streptomyces sp. NPDC050264. Lineage (NCBI taxonomy): Bacteria > Bacillati > Actinomycetota > Actinomycetes > Kitasatosporales > Streptomycetaceae > Streptomyces > Streptomyces sp. NPDC050264. The sequence continues at coordinate 216,125 of NZ_JBFAKV010000012.1, read as the reverse complement.
GAAGGATTCCTGGAAACGGGCGTCCACCGGAATTAATCCACGGTGTTGACAAATAGAGTTGCTGGTTCGTAGGTTCGCAACGTCCCAGCTCCGCAGCCCGTATGGCTAGCGCAACACCCGCTCAAAAAAGGCCTGTTGACCCACTTCCCTCTGACCGCCGACCGTCGCGTGTCTCCGCGCGGCGCCGATGGGAGCGCGTGATGACCTTGCATAGTGGTAACCGGCGGGCACTCATCGTCCGTGGGGGTTGGGACGGGCACCAGCCCGTGGCGATCAGCGACGGATTCGTGCCCTTCCTCAAGGATCAGGGGTTCGCCGTCGAGACCTCCGAGGACCTCGCGGTGTACGAGGACGTCGAGCGGCTCGCGGCCACCGACCTCATCGTGCAGTGCTGGACGATGGGCACGATCACCCGGGAACAGGGCGACAACCTCGCGGCCGCGGTGCGCGCGGGCACCGGCCTGGCCGGCTGGCACGGTGGCATCGTCGACTGCTTCCACGACCACGGCTACCACCTGCTGACCGGCGGCAAGTTCGTGATGCACCCGCCGGGCTTCCACGACCACAGCTACCAGTTGTCGCCCGAGCACGCCGCCCACCCGATCATCGAGGGCCTCGACGACTTCGCGGTGCACAGCGAGCAGTACTGGGTCCTCACCGACCCGCACATCGACGTCCTGGCCACCACCACCTTCCCGGCCGACGAGCCGCACGACCGGCCCGCGGTCATGCCCGCCGTGTGGACCAGGATCTGGGGTGCGGGACGGGTCTTCGTGTCGACCATCGGGCACAAGCCCGACGACTTCGACGTGCCCGAGGTCCGGACGTTGACCGAAAGGGGCCTCCTGTGGGCGAGCCGCTGAAGCCCTTGAACATCGGCATCGTGGGGGCGGGCAGGATCAGCGGCGCCTACCTGTCGACTCTGGACCGGCTGAAGTCCGTACGACTGACCGCCGTGACCGACCTCGACGGGAACCGGGCGCGGGCCGTCGCGGGGCAGGCCGGGGGAGAGGTGGCCGTCGCGTCGACCGTGTCCGACCTCGTGGCCCGGGACGACGTGGACGCCGTCCTCAACCTCACGATCCCGGCCGCGCACGCGGACGTGGCTGTCTCGGCGCTCGGCGCGGGCAAACACGTATACGGAGAGAAGCCACTGGCGGCGAATCGCAAGGAGGCCGAAGCCGTGCTGGCGGCCGCGCGTGCGGCGGGACTCCGGGTCGGCTGCGCCCCCGACACCGTCCTCGGCACCGGTACGCAGACCGCGCGAAAGGCGGTCGACGACGGACTGCTCGGCCGGCCGGTCGCGGCGACGGCCTTCATGACGACCGCGGGCCACGAGACGTGGCACCCGGACCCGGAGTTCTACTACCGGCCCGGCGGCGGCCCGCTCCTCGACATGGGCCCCTACTACCTCTCGGCCCTGGTCCATCTGCTCGGCCCCGTGACCAAGGTGACCGGAGCCTCCTCCCGGCCGCGCGCGGAGCGCACCGTCGGCAGCGGCCCACGCGCCGGACACACCTTTCCGGTCGAGATCGACACCCATGTCACCGGCATTCTCGAGCACGCGCACGGAGCCCTGTCCACCCTGGTCATGAGCTTCGACGTCCTTGCCGCGCGCCTGCCGCGCATCGAGGTGCACGGCACCGACGCGTCGTTGTCCGTACCCGATCCGAACGGCTTCGACGGCGCCGTGGAGATCAACCGCGGCGCGGGCTGGGAGACGCTGCCCGTGTCGGCCGGTTTCCCGGACGCGGGCCGGGGAGTGGGTCTCGCCGACCTGGCCGAGGCCTTGGCGGCCGGACGTCCGCACCGCGCGTCCGGTGAACTCGCCGCGCACGTACTGGACATCATGCTCACCCTCATGGACGCCGCGGACCAGGGCCGCTCCCTCCCGGTGACCAGTACGTGCGAGCGGCCCGCCCCGGTGACGGGCCGGTAGGCGGCCGCGCCCGTCCTGCGCGGCCGTGTAGGTACTGGTGTCTCCCAACTCGCCGTGCACAGGCCCTCGTTGGGGGTGGGGCGCTGACCGTCACGAGTGCGCGGGGCCGCCCACCGCGCGGGAGCGGCCACGGCATCTGTGATCCTGCCCGACGCGGGCCGGCGTGACCGGCATCGCCCGCCCACCTCTCGCCCTCCACCGGAACGCGCATGAGCGCGCGCACACTTGACGCCCTCTCACCCCTTGAGTACAACGATGTAAATCGTTTCGTACGCCCCATCCGTGTCACTGATCCCTCGCGTCCCCACAAACGATGGCAGCCGTCCCCCCACCGCGCTCTCAGATGGACCGCATCGCATCCGCCCGGACGGCGTGGCGTCAGGTGGCCGCGCCGGTTTCTGAGGAGGCTTCATGCACCCGCAGTCCCCTACGCAGCAACTACGACCGATCCCCCCGCGCAGAGCGGCCCTGTTCGCGGTGGTGGTCCTCGGGCTGCTCTTCTCTCTGTTGGGTGGCGTGCAGTCCGGCACCGCCCACGCGGCAACCGGTACCCCACTACGCAACGACACCGGCCTGTATCCACGCGTCATACGCCTCGAACACAACGGGTCGGCCAACGGCCGTGTCCTGGCCTCCGTCGTCTCCTTCTCCGGGAACAACGGCCTGGGCGCGATCCACGAGAGCACGGACGGCGGCAGCACCTTCCGCCAGGTCGGCACGGTCGCCGACCCCGAGGCCGCGGGGGGCCAAGGACTGTGCTGCTCCACCCTGTTCGAACTCCCGCGACAGATCGGTGCTCTCCCGGCGGGCACGCTGCTGTGGGCGGCCTCGGTCGGCCAGGACGAGGCAGGACGCCGTATGGCCCTGCGCGTCTTCAAGAGCACGGATATCGGGCGCACATGGAGCTACCTCTCCACCGTGGCGACCGCGAGCAACGACAAGGGGCTGTGGGAACCGGAGTTCTCCATCGACGCCGCAGGTGAACTTGTAGCCCACTACTCCGACGAGACCGATTCCGCGCACAGCCAGAAGCTCATGGCCGCCCGGACCACGGACGGGATCGGCTGGTCCGGGCATCACGCCACCATCGCCAGCAATCTGGCGTCGGACCGGCCGGGCATGGCCGTCGTACGGCGCCTGGCCAACGGGACGTACTTCATGACGTACGAGATCTGCGCCGCGGCAGGCCAGTACGTCTGTGTCGTGCACTATCGCACCTCGGCGGACGGCTGGAACTGGGGGGACCCCGCCCACCTGGGGTTCCGTCCGGAGACCGCTGACGGCAAGTACTTCAAGCACGCCCCCACCGTCGCCTGGGCGCCACTGAGCGGCTCCGCCACGGGCCGCCTCTACCTGGTGGGCCAGGTCATGCACAACGCGGACGACTCCGTGGCCGCGGGCAGCGGCCGCACCGTATGGGTCAACGACGCCGGCGGGGCGGGCGCCTGGCGGGAGATCCCCGCCCCCGTCGCGGTGTCCTCGACGACCGTCAACTACTGCCCCAACTACAGCTCGGCGCTGCTGCCTTCGGCGAACGGCCAGAGCCTGCTGGAGATCGCCACGGACTACGACGGAACGGTCTGCAAGCCCTACTACGCCACCGGCGCGGTTCCCTCCTCGTAACCACGGACCTGGAGTGACGTGGCCCTGTTCACCTGGCATGCGCGGAGCCACGTCACTCCTGGGCCCGGTTCAGCAGCTCGAAGAACGTGTCGCCCCGGACCATCTCGAACGGGGCGTCCAGCAGTTCGGCGAGGTCCGCGATGTCGCTCGGGGTCCAGTTCCAGGCGTTGATGGCGGCCGCGATGAACATCGGCTTGGACTCGTCGCGCCCCTCGATGTGCTTCAGCAGCCCGTCGCGGAACTCCGCGCCCTTGCCCTGCGGGTAGAAATTGCCGATCACCGGGATGCCGGCCGGCCGGATTTCCAGGTCGCCGGTCTCCCACGACTGGATGATCCCGCGCAGCGGTGTGTTCTTCCGGTACGACGCCACGACCCGCTCGTCGAACGGGATCCACCCGTCATTGTCGGCGTTGCGCGGGTTGTAGGCGTAGACGAGGTCCAGGCCGGTGCGGCGCAGGAAGCGTCCGCTGAGCTCGGTGTACGCGTCCAGGTCCTTCTCCGGCCATGAACCCGGATATGTGTATCCGGCCCCGGACGGACCGGAGATGAGCAGGTCGTTGGCCGTGGCGGTCTGCTGGTAGTGGGCGAGGAGCGCCGGACCGATGTCGGCGAGCAGCGGGCTGACCGTCCAGTTGACGGGCACGCTGCCGCGCTTGGGGTCGTCCCAGATGTCGCGCATCCGCCGCTGGCAGTACTGGACGTTGTCGCCCTCACCGACGGTGAGTGTGACGTAGACGCGGTTGCGCAGGTCGGCCTCGGGCCGTGGGCGGACCGTGCTGGAGATCTTCGCGGGGGCCCCGGCGTGCACGGTGGCGTTCATGTAGAAGTCGGCCGGGACGACCTCGATCCCGTGCTGCGACGCCCGGTCGACGCCGCCCCACTCACCGGCCACGTCGTTGGAGAACCAGCCGGTGTACGGGGTGGTGGGCCGCATGCCGCTGAAGACCTCGTCGAGCAGCTTGCCGGTCTCGCCCGCCGGGGGCAGCCAGAGCACCATGGCCCTGTTCGCCGTGACGTAGTCGCGGAAGTAGGGGAACGGCTCGACGCGGGTCGGCGCAGTCGTGGTGGCGGTGACCAGGTACTGGTTCCACAGGTCGACGTCGACCGTGAGCTGCCGGGTGCCGTCGGGAGCGGTGAAGCGGTAGACGAAGTAGCCGCTGCCGTCGCTGAACCGGTTGGACTGGCCGCCGACGGAGGAATTGAGGCCGTCGAACAGGTACGGCTTCTCATCGGCCGTACCGGGTGTGAAGGAGGCGATCTCCTTGCCGTCGGCCCTCACCGTCACGGACGCGACGGACGCGCCCCACCCGTCGTCGCCGAAAGAGTCCTGGAAGCGGAGGTACACATCGTTGGCCGCGGCGGCTTCCGGACTGAGGTCCAGGGTGCGCACCTCGCGGTTGGAGGTGTCACGGATCCGCTCGGCCTCCCGGGCGACCTCACGCCACCGCACGCCCTCGACGCGCACCGTGCGGGTGGGCGGCAGCCCGGCCAGCAGGGCGTGCCCGCAGTGCGGGAAGAGCTGGTCGAGCTGCCAGCGGTAGGTGGCCAGAACGTCGTCCGGGTCGAAGCGGCCCCGCAGATCGGTCACCGTCCGCAGGTGGTGCTCGCGGGCCTGCTCGGCGGTGGCGGCGACGGCGTTCTTCAGCCCGGCGAGCGTGGTGGCGATGTTCACCGAGTCCGGGACGTCGGGGTCGATCAGGACGGCGCCGCGCACCTCGTCGCGGTACTTGCCCACGAGGTCGAGGGCATCGGTGTGATGGGTGACGCGTGCGCCGGTGCCGGGGAGCCAACGCAGGTCGATCTTGCTGGTGTCGAAGTTGAAGTACAGGCGCGGGTCGCGCCGGTTCACCACTCCTTGAAGCGTTGTCAGGAGGAGTTGGTCGTGGCCGTCCAGGGCGCTGACATCGGCGACGTCGAGCCGGGTGGGGCGGCCGAAGGACGGCAGCAGGCGGGCCGTCTCACCGGGCCTCGCGGCATCCGCCCGACCCGGCAGGGAGAGGCCGAGGCTCCCGGCGGCGAGCACGGCGCCACCCGCCTGCAAAAGATTCCGTCGTGACACCATCGATGACCACCGCTCCTCGAAAGCCCGACATCGTTGTCAACGGTCGGCGAACTTAGCGAGGACGGCGCCCTGTTGTCCATGGTGCGTGCGCAGGTTTCGTCACTGGAGGGCGAGTTGGTATCGGAAACGCGCCAAAGACCCTCCATGTGTGCCCATGTGTTGACGTCGCCGCATCCAGTGGACTGCGCAGGGGGATGCCGGGAGGAGAGACGACGACCCTCGACATGATCCAAGAGCGTCGGACACATGCTCCAGGAGCAGCAGAATGCTGCGACGGATCATCGCTTTGTCGGTATCCCGGAGTCGACCGGCGTTCCCCGGGGTCGTCACGTACCGAATGGTGCCCGACGCGCCCCCTGGCGTCGGTGCGAACGGTCGAACCGGGCAGCGAGGGGAACGCGTGATGAGAATCGGCGTACTGGGAACGGGCAACATGGCAGATGCGCTCGCCACCCACTGGGTGCGGGCCGGGCATGAAGTGACCATCGGAGGACGGAACGTCCACGCGGCGAAGCGGCTCGCGGAGCGCATAGGACGCGGTGCGACGGCTGCCGGTCTGCGTTCGGCGGCCGAGTCCGGGCAGGTGGTGCTGGCTGCGGTGCCCTATGGGGCGGGTGCGGAGGTGGCACGGGAACTGCGCGCGGCCCCGACGGGAAGGTGCCGCTCGACTGCTCCGACCCGGTCGGGCCGGCTTTCCGGTTGCTCACCGAAGGAGGCACCTCCGCCGCGCAGCGGCTGGCCGCGGCGGCACCTCGCGCCCATGTGGCCAAGGCGTTCAATCTCTGCCACGAGGGCGTGTGGCGCATGGACCCACCCGCCTTCGACGGGAGGCCGCTGGCCGTGCCGGTCTGCGCGGACGACGAGACTGCCCTGGCGCTCGTGCGGGAGGTGGTGCGGGACGTGGCCATTCCCATCGCTGACTCCGCGAGGCTGTGCCTGGTCTGAGGCGGTCAACACCGCGCCGACCGAGGTCCGTTGGTGCACCACGTGGCGCCTGTTGCGGTGGGAGGAGACGAGGCGCCGCGGTACGGACCGCCGGAGGCTCATGGCGCGGGCGTAGATCGTCAGGACCCGAGGTCGCATAGTTCCGGCCGGAGTCGCGCGGTGGCGACTGCCCTCATGGGTACTCCGCGACGACACCGGTCACCTGGTGCGGTACTCCCGAGCACACGCTGCTCTGCCGCCTCTTGGGTGCCTGGCCGAGGAGTGGGGGGCGGCGAACAAGCATATGCGGCAGCGCGTTCTGGTGCCGACGCCTCGGGTACGCGCTCGGCTGCCTGTACGTCATGAGGCATCCCCCATTCAGGAGGCAGAGGCAAGATGACCGCAGCTTCGTCCCCCCGGTATCCGGAAACGGAGACGGGCCAAGCCCGGGACACCTACACAGCACGTCAAACCCAGTCCGAGACGAAACTCTCGTTCAAGACCTCGGAAATGTTCGCCTACGTCGCGTCGGTGGTAGCGGTACTGGTCGCTTCCCTGGTGGTCGGCGACGGCTCTGACGGGGTGGATCGGTTCCCCGCCGACAGGGCATGGCTGTTCGTCACGCTGTTGACCATCGGCTACCTGATCAGCCGCGGCCTGGCGAAAAGCGGGAGCCGCGAAACGACGAACACCACACGGCGGTGACCGCGGGGCACCTCGAGGCCCGCGCGGGGTTCTCGCGCGGGCCTTGCCGTGATGTGCCTATCCATCGAGGGGCTCTTGGCGCCTCCCGCGTACTCCGACGTTGTCGGTTCGCCACGGCGATACCACCGGCCGCAGTGATCAGCGCTCCGCCCAGGGTGCCTGCCGGCCCGACCCACAGCGATGCATCACTCATGTACGGGAGTGTCCCGGCGCCGCGCTCTCCACGGGAGCCTTCGTCCGATGTGCGATGAGCGTTGATCGCCGTTTGCCGCGTATGGAGGTTCATGAGCACCGGCAACGTGGCCCCCTCGCTCCGTCGGCCGTTGAGAGGCCACCCGCGCCGACCACCGTAGACGGGACACATGTCTGGGAGAGACGGCCCAGGAGCGGTGGCACGAGGCTAGGTCGGGTCCAGGTCGGTGTGCAGGAGGTGGTGGTCGGAGTACGGGCTCGGGTGCACGTGGTGTGCGAGTGGGGTGATGCCTCGCAGGAAGACGTAGTCGAACTTGCTCTGCCAGTCGGTGGTCGGCTCGCAGGTGCCGCCGGCGGGCGATGGGCGGCACCCGGGGGCTGTGTCCGTGGCCACTTCCCAGATTCTGTTGAGTTCGGGGGCATCCGGCACCGCGTTGAGATCGCCGAGAACGATCGCCCGGTCGTGCCGGGCGACTTCCGCGGCGAGTACGCGGATCTGGTCCGCCCGGACGGTGGGTTGCCGGCGTTCGGCGAGGTGGGTGTTGAAGACGCGGACGGGCCGGCCGTCCACTTCGGTGGTGACTGCCATGTACCCGCGGTCTTCGGATCCGCCGTCCGGGTACTCCACGTTCACGCGGTCTGTCATCGGTGCCGCCGAGAGGAGCGCCTGACCGTAAGCTCCCGGGCTCCACGGCAATCCCCCGCAGCGGCTCCAGTTCCGGAGGACCGTCCCGTACTCGACGCGGTAGACCAGCCCGTAGAAGTTCTTCAGGTAGTCCCGGATCTTCTCGACGTCACGTACGCAGGCCTCTTGCAGCCCGAAGACCTGGGGCGCATACGTGGCGATCTCCGCGGCCCGGCCCAAGTCGTACCCGCTGCGGCCGCAGGGATTGCAGATGTTCCACGTCAGGACACGGTTCGGTACGACGCCCTCGGCGGCGTCGGCCGGCAGGGGCTGGGCGATGGGCTCGCCGCGCGGTGCGCTGGGGCCGATGAGCACGACGCAGACCGCGGTCATGGCGGCCGCGAGCAACCGCGTGCCCCGTCCGAACACCACTGCCTCCCTTACCCCCTGAAGCGGATGCGGAAGGACATCGCATCGCAAGGCATCACAGGGCGTCTTCGAGCACGAGAGTAGGGGACGAGGTGCCGACGGCACATACCTGGGCCGGGCCCGTGCCAGGGCACGGCCGCCTCGGCCTTGAGCGTGGCGATCCACCCGCCCCGCGCCGCGTCACCATCCGGACCCGTATCCTCGGCCACGCTGTCGCGCCCGGCCGGCCGGCTGAAGAAAGGCTGACGATGCAGTTTCCCACCAGCGTTGAGGCGAACCCGATCGTCGAACAGGCGGTCCAGAACCTGGACCGGCTCGGCGACGCACGCTTCGGGCAGACGCTCGTGCGCTGTCTGGACGACACCCTGGCCCGCACCATCCGCCCGATGCCCGACGGCACCGCGTTCGTGGTGACGGGCGACATTCCCGCCATGTGGCTGCGTGACTCGACGACACAGTTGATGCCCTACCTGGCCCTGATGCGGCACGACACAGCACTGCAGGACCTCGTGCTCGCCGTGCTGCGGCGCCAGTTCCAGCAGATCGGACAGAATCCGTACGCCAACGCCTTCAACGCCGAGCCCTCCGGCCGGGCACACGATCCGGACGACCTGTGCGAGGACCCATGGGTGTGGGAAGCGAAGTATGAGGTCGACTCCCTCGCCTTCCCCCTCCTGCTGGCCCACCGCTTCTGGCGGGCCACGGGACGGACCGACCACCTCGCCCGGGCAGCGGACACGGCCCGCACGGCCATCTCGACATGGCGCACAGAGCAGGACCACGAACGTTCCTCGGACTACCGCTTCCTCCGGCTCACCGGCCCCGAGAGCGACACACTGCCCAACGCGGGACGTGGAACACCTGTCGCCCGGACCGGGATGACCTGGAGCGGCTTCAGGCCGAGCGACGACGCCTGCACCTACGGGTACAACGTGCCCGCGAACCTGTGTGCGGCCGCCGCCCTGGACGGCGCCGCCGAGCTGGCCCGCCACCTCCGGGACGCGGCGCTGGCCCAGGACGCCACGGAACTGGCGGCGGAACTACGCGTAGCGGCTTCGCAGCACGGAACGGTCCAGCACCCCGGTTTCGGCTCGATCTACGCCTACGAAGTGGACGGGCGCGGCAACGCGCTCCTCATGGACGACGCCAACATGCCCAGCCTGCTCTCGCTGCCTCTGGTCGCGAACATTTCCACCACCGACCCGCAGTACCTGGCGACTCGGAGCTTCGTCCTCTCCCCGTCCAACCCGACCTTCTACAGCGGTTCCGCGGCCGCAGGAGTCGGCAGCCCGCACACCCCCGCGGAACACGTCTGGCCGATCGCCATCGCCGTACAGGCCCTCACCAGCAATGACGTCGAGGAACGGCTCACCGCACTGCGCACGCTGACCGACACCACCGCAGGGACCGGAGCCATGCACGAGTCCTTCCACAAGGACGACCCCGGCCGCTTCACCCGCCCGTGGTTCTCCTGGGCCAACGCGATGTACGCCGAACTGGCCCTGGACGCAGCCGGATTCGGCACCCGCCCTCTGTGGACCTCTCAAGGCTGACCCGGTGCCCGGACACCCGACGTCCGTGACAGTCACCGTCGAGCCGATGGCAGCCTCGGCGCCGGATACCCCTCCGGGACACGAGCCCGATGGTGCGGGCGTCGCATGTCCTTCCCCGGTCCGGGTGCTGAACGTGGCCGCTCCGTTCATCCTGTAAGGGACGGGCCGGTGCGTTTCGCTCGTCGAGCTGAGCCGACCTGAGCCGATCGACCGACCCGTGACCTGTTGGAGCAGCCCGATGACGGCGAGCATGGCGCGCAGTGAGCCGGCGAGGGAGCCGGTGCGGGCGTTGGAGCGGATCGCGTTCCTGCTGGAGCGCGATGGCGCGCCGACCTACCGGGTGCGTGCTTTTCGGACGGCCGCCGCGGTGCTCACCGGACTGACAGGGTCCGAGATCACCGAGCGTGTGACCAACGGTTCCCTGGAAGCGCTCAAGGGGATCGGCCCCAAGACCGCCGCGGTGATCCGTGAGGCCTGGGCGGGCGACGTACCCACGTATCTGGAACGCCTCGAGACAGAGGCGCGCACCACGCCGCTCGTGGCGGGCGAGGCGGGCACCGGACTGCGGGCGCTGCTACGCGGTGACTGCCACCTGCATTCCGACTGGTCGGACGGCGGCAGCCCGATCGAGGAGATGGGCCGGGCGGCCCAAGAGGTCGGGCATGAGTGGGCCGTCCTGACAGACCACTCCCCACGGCTGACGGTGGCCCGCGGGCTGTCCCCCGAGAGGCTGCGGGAGCAACTCGCGGCGGTGGCCGACCTGAACGCCCGCTGGGCACCGTTTCGGCTGCTCACCGGCATCGAGTGCGACATCCTCGACGACGGCTCCCTGGACCAGGAACCCGACCTGCTCGACCAGCTCGATGTCGTGGTCGTCTCGGTGCACTCCAAACTGCGTATGGACGCCGATGCGATGACCCGGCGGATGGTCGCCGCGGTCAGCAATCCGCGGGCCGACGTCCTGGGGCACTGCACCGGCCGGCTGGTGACCGGGCGAGGCCGGCCCGAGTCGCGGTTCGACGCCGACGCGGTGTTCGAGGCGTGCGCGGCCGCGGGCACCGCGGTGGAGATCAACAGCCGCCCGGAGCGCCTCGACCCGCCGCGCCGTCTGCTGCGCCGTGCCGTGGCGGCGGGGGCCCTGTTCTCGGTGGACACCGACGCGCACGCGCCGGGCCAGTTGGACTGGCAGGTGATCGGCTGCGCGCGGGCAGAGGAGTGCGCTGTGCCCGCCGAGCGCGTGGTCACGACCTGGCCCGTGGACAGGCTGCTGGAGTGGACCCGGGCGAAGCGGGCGGGGGAGTTGCCGTGAGCGGGCGTGGCCGGTCTGTCGGGCAGGCCGGGACCGAGCGGGGCGGGGTGCGGGGCGCGTAGTCGAGGGTCTGGACGCGGCCGGACTCCGGCACCGTCGTGCGGCTCCCGCGATGGCCGGGGCAGAGCCTCGGCCGGACCTGTGCGCCAACCGGTTCGCGCAGATCAGCGAGACCGTACGAGACCGGGTAGCGGGCCGGATGGCATGATTGCGGACGACATAGGCGACGGCGGTTCGAGGAATCCGGTGTGAATCCGGTGCGGTACCGCCACTGTGATCGGCGAGCGGATCCCGACATGCCACTGCCCAGGCGGGTGGGAAGGCCGGGACGAGCACTGACCCGAGAGCCAGGAGACTCACGCTGTCGCCTCCTCGATGGACCCCGGGGCGGACTTCCCCGGCGAGAGGGAGGAGTGCGGCATGCCCGAGAGGCCGGCCCGCGACATGGAGGCTGGGCGGGACCGCGAGGTTCCGTGCAGGGTGGTGGTGTGCCGCGACTGTTGTTGCGGCAGTGTCAAGGTGAGTGGGGATCACGCGGCGCAGACCGCGCGGTTGCGGGCGGTGGCTCCGGTGCGTGTCTCCGAGTGCCTGGACGTCTGTGACCAGGCCAACGTCATCGTCGTACAGCCCTCAAGGGCCGGCCGGGCGGCGGGTGCCCGACCGGTATGGCTCGGCCTTGTCAATGATCGTGACGCCACCGAGGACATTGCCGACTGGATAAGCGCCGGCGGACCTGGAGTCGCGCCCCACCCGGAGATCCTGGACCTTTACCTCTTCAAGCCGCCAGGCCGCCTCAAGACTCCGTGAGCCTCTGCTCCGGCCGTGTGGACCAGCCGAGTGAACCAGCAGAGCACGGAAGGGATTTGTCGTGTGTGAGGTGCCGCGCGAACTCTCGGTCGGCGACGTCGCCGAGGCGCTTCGCGATGTTGCGGGGCTCGACGGGTTCTTCGTTCTGGACGCGGCGGAGAGGCCTGATGCTCGGAGAGCCGGGAGGGGGCGGCTCACCTTCTCGGAATTCACCGTTCTCGCGCGGGCGGTCAATGATCGCTGCGCCACGGACGAAACCCGCGTCGGCGTCTCCGTCGCGCACCTGGGACTCGCCGCCCGGCTGTGGTCACCGGTGTTGGCCTGCACGCTCCTGCACGGGATCGTGCCCGAGATGAGCACGGCGGAATGGGTCGAAGGCGGCCCGGCTCTCCGCCTGGCAGATCCGAAGGGCAGGCTCACCGGCCGCTTGCCGTCCCTTGCGGAGGCCGTGTACGCGGAGGTCAACGGCCCACTGGAGAAACTGGAAAGCCAACTCACCGTCAAGATCGCACCGGGACTGCTGGCCGGGAACACCGCGTCCGCGCTCGTCGGGTCGGCGGCGATGCTGCTCAGGCGTCGGCCGGACCTGCGCGCGGAACTCACCGACCTCACCACGGACTTGCTGGAAACAGGAAGGCTGCGTGGCAGCGGCTGGATCACCGGCCCGGATCTGACGTTCCGGCGGCGTAGTTGCTGCCTGTACTACCGAATCCCGGGTGGCGGGAAGTGCGGGGACTGCTGTCTGGTGGGCTGACCGGTGAATGCGTAGAACCTGGAGACACGCCGGCGACACACCCGTCAGTGAAGGGTGTGGGATGGCCACGTGCTGCGGCCCGGCCCAGAATGCCCGGGAGGTGTCGTCGAACATCAGGAACGTGCGGCCCCTTTACCACCAACTGCCCCTGCTCAAACAGCTCTTGGCGGCCTTTTGTTCGCTCCTCTATTGTCATGTACGGCTACCGGCCTCGGCCGGAACGGACCCGCGGGCACACGCAAAGTGCGAACGGACTCCGCGCGGGACCGGGCCGTACGACCACAGGGAAAAACGGGGAGAACACCATGACGAGCCGCATCCGTACCACCGGACGGTGGTGCCGCCGCGCCGCCGTGGCAGCAGGCACGTTCGCGCTGACCGCAGCCGCGGTGTGCGCCACCGCCTCGCCGGCGTCCGCAGCCGGCTGGGCCTGCGACCACGACGGCCACACGGTGTGGTGTGCGTCGGTGACCGGCATCTCGGCCGGGTCCTACCTGGCATCCCACAACGGGCCGTCCTACGGTTCGGGCACGACCGGGCACCGCTACGCCAATGGCGACACCATGATGCTGGCCTGCTGGACCACGGGCGACGGTGACGCGGACGGTCACGGCGACCGCTACTGGTTCGCGCTGGACCTCGACAGCGACAGCGGATACATCAACGACTGGTACGTGACCACCGGGTCACCGTCCCAGTGGAAGCCGCACGTTCCGCAGTGCCGGTGACGTCCGGATGCGTGAGGGCCCGTCCTGCTGCGGAACGGGTCGCTTCCTTGCTGCGACAAACGGGAGAGAGCGCGTGAACATCAACCGGATTCCTCTTCGATCTCGTCGCTCGGCCCCCGGGCGCCGTGGCCTGACCGTACTCTTCGCCGCTCTCGGGCTGGCCATGCCCGTGACCCTCGCCGCGTCCGCGGCACCGCTCGCGGCGACTACCGCGCCCCTGGCCGCCTCGAAGGTGCAGACGGCCGCGTGCAGTTCAGGCTACGTCTGCATCTACAAGGGCGACATCTTCGACGGCAGCTCCAACCACCCCATGGTGTACACCTTTTACCGCTACGGCACGTACAACGTGGCCAACCTCGTCGGCGACTACACGGTGAAGAACTGCCAGACGGGCGGGGCGGGGGTGCAGGGACTCACGGGGTACAACGGCACGGGAAGCGTGGCGTGGAACCTCGGCATCAATAACTGCGGCACGGGCCTGTGGACGAGCCTCACCTCGACGAACTCCGTGCGCGTATACGCCTGAGCAGGATACGGGCTGGAGACGGAGCGAAAGCCACCGCGCCGGCCCCGCCCCGCCCTTTCGGGCTCGCTCGCGCCTGGAGGGCTACCCTTTGGCCGGATCGGACCCGGACTGTTTGACGATCCGGTCACCGACCGCGATCGACTTCCAGAGCCGACGGCCGATGCGGACCTGCACGGTTTCGCCGTCTGCACGGCGGAACTTGACGAAGTGGTACATGTTCGAGCCATCGAGCATGCCCCGCGACTTGTCGACGACGGTGCCTTCCCAGGCGTCGTCGCGTCCGGCTTTGCGTGATTTGAACATGTTGTGGAGTCTACGGAGCGGGCAGGCGACAGGGCAGGGCCGCACATCTCCGTTTGGGGATGACACATGTCATGCCGGGGCTGCGACGAACGTACGCCTTCGAGCAATGGACCGACGATCAGGACTCAGGCCCGACAGCCCGACGCCGGGGACATGGTCCGAAGAACTCGCCTTCCTACGCGAGCAACCGGATCCCTCCAGCCCGTCCGGTTTCCGGGGCGTCCCGCGGGACCGGCGCGCTAGGGAGCGCCTTGTTTTGTGCGCAGCTGAGCGCGGGCGGTCTCCAGCCCGCGCTGGGTGTTCACGCGCATGCGCCGCGCATCCAGGCAGGATGTCTCCGCACGGTCACGCATAACTTTGGCGCGCTCTGCCGCCGCTCGCGCCCGAAGGTACATCCGTTCGGCTTTCTCTCGCGCAAGAGCTGGAGTGATGGCCGTTCCGCCCGGGACGGCGTGACGAAGAACTGGGTACAAGGCGCCCTCGGACTCCGGTGACACGGCCATCGCCTCCTGCGAATAGTGCGTAGACACTTCCCAGATAGGTTCCCTGCATTGTCGGAGCGCAGATGCACTGCTCTCCAAGCGACCGCAGGTTCAGCCGCTCAGGTCGGGCACTGCGCCGTGCCGGCGGTGGACCAGCCGCTCCATGCCGCACCGTCGGCCCGGGCGTGGAGGCGGATCTCGACCTTCACGGGCCCGCACACCCGGGTCGAGCTTCCTACCTCCGTCGGCCCGAGGGTTTCACCCGCCGGGACGTAGGTGCGACCGCTGTCCAACCTCACCCAGTGACCTCCGTGAACGACCCGGAAGTACGAGGTCACGGCGTATATCAAGGCGCGCAACACGGCGCCGAGGGCGGTGAACGTCGCCTACGAGGCTGGGCGCTGATGCAGCCGTTGACGGCCACCCGGCCGGTCGACACACCACCGCCGCAGGCGACCGCGGCGGCGTGCGCGTTCGCCGGAACGGTCAGCATGAGGAGCGCGGCAGCGCCCAGGATTGTTTGGGTGCGCCTCATGGGCATGTTTCTGCCCCTTTGATCTTGTTCGTCTCAACGGAACCAGGACGGGTCGAGGCACGAGGGGCGGGGGCTCAGCGAGTTCTTCACTCCGACGGAAGCGGCTCAATGTATGGACTTCGAGCCCCATGGCGGCTGCCTTGAGCGACATCGCACGCGTACTTGTGTCGAGAACAGTGTCCCGGCTCCGTCCCAGGGGTACGAGCGACCCCGACGGCTCGGGCTGATCGAGGTACTCGTAGGTACTCATAGGCACCCGTAGGCACTCGACCGAAGCAGATCGACAGTCAGCACGTTCCGTATCAGACTTCCGTTCCAGACCTCCATTCCGAACTTCCGTTCCAGAAGGGACCTTCCGTCATGGCTGTCGCCGATGACCTCGACCGCGCCACCGACTCGCAATGGGACTGGGTCGCCGAACAGACCCGTACGTATCTGGCCTCGGGCGGCACCGAGGGACACGAGTCGAACGGCGTCTACACGCTCGTGCTCGCCACGACCGGACGCAGGACCGGCATCGCGCGCCGCACGTGCCTGATCTACGGCACCGCAGGCGAGGACTTCGTCGTCGTCGCTTCCAAAGGGGGTGCCGACGCGGACCCGGCGTGGTTCAAAAACCTTCAGGCGGACCCGAGTGTCGGAGTGCAGGTCGGCGGCCGTCGGTTCACCGCTCGCGCCAGGGTCGCGTCCCCGGCCGAACGCGAGCTCCTGTGGCCCCGGATGGTAGGCATCTTCCCGTTGTACGCCGAGTACGCACAGAAGACCGACCGCGAAATTCCGGTCGTCCTGCTCACTCCGCAGGACTGACCCCGACAGAAGAACCTCGACGTGTGGCGGCGACCAGACGGCCGGGAACTCCCGACGCTTCCCGACGTGAACGACTGTGGGGACGTGCCACGTTCCCGCCGTGATGCCGGGCGTGCCTTGGTTCTGCCGGGCACATCCGAGGAGCCCATGTCGCCGCCGTCTGATACACCGGCTCGGACGACCCGCACCCGAACCGAACCCAAACCGTCCGTCCGAGGACCTGAGGAGCTTGTATGTCCGAGCCGTCTCTGCCGCCCGAGGCCGTCGAACTGTTGCGCCGCTCCAACCCCGCCGTACACACACGTCCGAACCCGGGTCACCGCCGTGATCGCAGCGCGCCCCACAGACCAGGCGCGCGGCAGCGCGGGTGACAGCCGTTGAGGCCGCCGTGGAGGGGTTATTCAGCGGGGCCGTGTGAAACGGCGGACTGTGTCGGTCTCGCGGTCCGCCAGCCAGAAGCCGCCGTGCGGGATGGGCGCGATGCCGACCAGCTCCTTCGCACCCCGTACGGGCCAGAGGGTGATACGCCCCGTCGTGGTGAGGCGTCCGACGCGGCGGTCCGTCGTGAACCAGAGGGCCTTGTCGGGCCCGAGGACGATGTCGCTCGGGTACTTCGAGGCGCGTACCGGGAAGTGGGAGAGGCCGCCGTCGGTGTCGATACGTCCGATGCCGCGCCGGTCGGTGAACCAGAGGGCGTGGTCGGGCCCGGCGACGATGGTGCGCGGGGCCGAGTTCTCGGGCAGCGGCCACTTCCTGTAGTCCCCCTCGGCGGTGAGCCGGCCGATGCCCTCGCGCTGCTCCGCGTCGTACTCCTGCTGCTGGGAGAACCACACCGCACCGTCCGGTCCGAGGGCCATACCCGCGACGTCGAACTGGGTTGGCAGCCGCGTGATGCGTTCCAGCCCCCGCTTCGCGTCGGCGCGGCTGAACACCTTCGAGCCGCGCTCGGAGTTGTCGAACCAGATGGTGTCGTCGGGGCCGAGGGCCAGGGCGTCGGGGAAGCCGGGGCCGTTGTCGCCGGCACCCGGGCCGTTGCCGGGAGCGTCGGCTCCCTCGCTCCACCAGGTGAATTCGCCGGACGGGCCGAGGCGTCCGATCTGGTCGCCTGCGGTGTACCAGATCCCGCCGTCCGGCGACTCCTGGAGGTCGTCAGGGGAGGGCGGGTACCCGGCGCCGCGGGGCAGGGGGTGCTGGGTGACCTTCCCCGACGGGTCGATCTCCGCGATCGCGGCGAGGTCCGCCTCGGCGACCCACAGCGTCCCTTCGTCGGTGAGGATCATGTCGCTGGGGGAGGCGTTGCCCGGCAGGCGGATCACCGTAGGGGCAGAGGGGGAGGGACCGGGGCTGCGGGCGTCCGTGCCGTCGCCGGTGTCCGGCCCGCACCCGGCCGACGTGAGCGCCGTCATCAGCGCGAGCGCCGCGGCGAACTTTCGCGCCTCACTTCCCGCAGCGCAGCGTCGGGGGCGCCTTCGTGCCCATGTGCTGCTCCCAGTCCTGCGGCCGGAGTTCCCTGCCGGCCGACGAGCAGACGGTGCGGATCCAGACACGGGGATCGAGCCTCCATTCGATGAGTTGACCCATGTCGTCGGTGGCCGGGCCGTCGGGTTCGGGGTCGTCGGTCTCCGAGTAGTCGGCCTCGGTCGCGGTGATGAGCTTCGTGCCGTCCGCCGCGAGGGCGAGGCCCGTCGACGACGCCTTGTTGCCCTCGGGCAGCGGGAGCGTCCCGAGGGCGCTTTCCGAGTCCAGGTCGAGGAGGCGGACGGTGTGGTCGTCGGATGTGGTCCCGGCGACGAGTTCCCCGCCGGTGACCGGGCCGACGGCGGGATCGGGCGCGCCCTCGACCGTGCCGAGACGCCGGTCGCCGGACGCGGCCCACAACTCCAGGGCGCCGTTGGCGCGTTGGACGAACAGGCGGTCGTCGGCATAGGTGATGCCCCGGGCGCCGGCCGCACGGATCGTGCGGATACGGCCCGACTCGGTGTCGATGACGCGGATGAGCGGGTCGCTGTCATCGAGGGACGGCCAGTCGAGCATCGCCGCGTGCGAGCCCCGTGCGTCCAGCGCCACGTAGCTTCTGCTGAGTACGGCGCGGGAACTCGCGGTCGGTGCCATGGATCTCGGGCCCGGCACTTCCCGTAGTACCTTGCCGGACTTCGCGTCCCTGAAGCGGACCGTGCCGGAGGAGTGCACCTCGGCCACCGTCCGGTTCCCGGGCAGGTAGCGCAGCAGCGCGGGCGGGTCGGAGAGTCTGAGCGGGTTCGGTACGGCGGGCCAGGAGGCGACGGGCCGCCACACCCGTCCCCGGGCGAGGATCTGCGCGCTGCCGTCCGGCGCCACCACGATCAGACGCTCGCTGTCCGGCCGCCACAGCAGCTCCGCGAAGCCGGGGAGCCGTACCACGGTGGGCATCTGCCGCTGTTGCGCGCCGGGGAGGCCGAGTCGCAGGGTGGACAGCCTGGTTCCCTCGCTGTCGAGGACCGCGGCGTCGCGTCCGTCCGGTGACACGGACACCCGCGGAGCCGAACAGCCGAGGCAGGAGCCCGGGATCGCGACCTCGGCGGCTCGTGCGATGCGGGTGTGCTGCTCCAGGTCCCACAGGGTGAGGACGTCGCGGGACGCGGAGACGAGCCGGTTGCCGCCGGAGCCGACGAAGGCGAGGGCGCCCTGCGCGACCGGCCCCGCGCCGGGAAGGGCGAGTGGTCCGGCGGCCTTCCCGCCCGGCGCGTGCGTCCGGCTCACACGGAGGGTGGAACCGATCGCCGTGGCCACGTGGGTACCGCCGCGGCTGACGGCCAGGGCCGCCGGTGAGCCGGGTTCTGTCTCCGCGGTCAGTTTCGGCTTGTCGATGTCGGGCTTGCCCTCGGACGGCCAGATCGGCAGCGGCGACCCCTTGTTGCTGTAG
This sequence comes from Streptomyces sp. NPDC050264, assembly GCF_040655895.1. Taxonomy (NCBI): domain Bacteria; kingdom Bacillati; phylum Actinomycetota; class Actinomycetes; order Kitasatosporales; family Streptomycetaceae; genus Streptomyces; species Streptomyces sp. NPDC050264. The sequence continues at coordinate 196,920 of NZ_JBFAKV010000012.1, read as the reverse complement.
GTGAAGTGGCTGCCGTCCGGGGCGAGCGCGGCGGCCGAGTTGTGGACGCCGAAGCCGACTCCGCTGCCGGCGGTCCGGGCGAGCCGCTTCATGGAGATCCGGTTCCACGTGCCGTAGGCGTATTCGATGACCACCAGCTCCGCATCCCCGTCGAAGGCGAGGGCGGACGGATCCGACGTCATGTCGTCGAGTTCCAGGTGTCTCGTCCGCCCCGAGTCCCGGTCCAGGACCGAGAGCGTGCAGGGCACCTCGAACTCAGATGTCGTCGTGGTGACCGCGACGAAGCGTCCCGACGGGGAGACCGCGAGCGCTGTGGGCCGCTGCCCGGTGGGCAGACGGGGCGCGGCGGAGGTCTTTCCGTAGGCCCAAACCTTGGCCGTGCGGCGGTCGGTCGCCGCGACGATCTCACCGTCGGAGTCGGACGTGACCGTCTCCACCGGGCCGGACAGGCGGCCCAGTCGCAGGTGATGGCCGGCGAACCGCCCGCCGTCCAGAGACCACAGGTCGACGTCCCCGCCCCGACTGCCGGCGAAGGCGCGCTCCCCGTCGCCGGAGGCCGCCACCGAGGAGATCGTCCCGGTGGCCCGCACGCTTGCGGCCAGATGAGGGCTCGCGGTGACTGCGCGGAACAGGGCCCGTCGGGTCAGCGGGTCGGCGTGCTGCCGGTACGCGCGCTCGGCGAACAGCCCGGCGAGTCCGACATCGCTATGCAACAGGTTCTCCGACACATCGGCCAGCCGGTGTGCGGTGGTCAGCCGGGTCCTTGCCTCGGACGCCCGGTGTTCCGCCACCACCCCGGACGTCAACGCCGCGGCGACCAGAGCCAGCGCGGTGAGCAGCCGGGCGGTGCGGAAGCGCCGGGCGTAGCGGTCGGCCTGACGAAGCGTCTCGGCGAACTTCACGTCCGCGGGCTCGGGGGCGTGGGCGGCGCCGGTCCGGTTCTCGGCAGGGGCGACCAGGCGCAGCCCTTTGCGGCGTGCGGCCAGAAGCTTGCTCTCCATGCCGCTGACACCGGTGAGCCGCTCACCGTTGCCCAGCGCCCCGGTCACCGCGGTGCGTGGGCGCAGACCGTAAAAGACGCCGCGCAGCCAGGCCACGCTGGGACGTCGGGTCCGGGGATACCGCAAGAGTTCCCGCAGGCCCAGAGCGAAGGCGGCGCCGAGGGAGGGACCTTCGATTCGCGCGGGAGGAGTGGGGCGGTCCGTGAAGAGGAGGCGCCACAGCACACAGCGCGAGCCTCTGCCGGGCCCGGCTGTGGCCCACGCCCGGCCGAGGGCGGTGGCGAACTGGCCGTCGGAGCTGCGCAGTCCGGTCATGAAGCGTGGATCGGGGTACAGGCCAGGGGGCCCGGCAGGGAACTCCCGGAGCTCCAACACGCCGGTGGCGCCGGGTTCCTCGTCGTCGGGCCGGTCCGTCTCGCCGAACACCACTGGCACCTGTACCAGCGGCCGTCTGCGCGGCTCGCAACCTGCCATCAGCAGCGCGTCGACCGTCAGCGTGCCGTTCGGTGCGGGCGACCGCTCATCCTCGCTGCCCGGCAGCTGCGGCACGCGTTCCAGGACGGCGTTGAGCCGCTCGACGACATCTGCCGGAAGTCCGTCGAGGCCCCGGCCGGACGGCTGCGCGGGACCGGGCGCGGCGACAGCGGACAGCAGGCCGCTGCCCGCCCACGCGTTCCGCACGCGCGCCAGCGCTTCGTCATGCTCCGCCGCCCCGCCCTCCGGTGCACTCAGGGCGAGGGCCAGCAGGTATGCAGGGAGGGCGGGCGTCATGGAGTCGGACGCCCGGTCCGGGACCGTCGCGGCGATCCAGGCAGCCACGTCCCCGGCGCGTCCAGAACGCAGCCAGGAGGGGTCCGTACGGACCGCCTCGCTGCAGCACTTCCACCACAACTGCCGCTCGCCGAGCAGCTCGTGCACCGCGCCCTGAGGGCTCTGCTCCTGGAGGGCGGCGTCGAGCGCGGCGCGGTGCCGCCCGGCACCGGATGCCGCAGCCTCGGGCGTCATCGCAGCGCACCGTCGATGATGTCGCGCACTCCTTCACTGACGCATTCCCCTACGCGGCGCCAGGCGTCCCGGGTCGTCTCGTTGAGCGCCGCGCCGACGGATTCCGCGACGGTGACAGGCGCCCAGTCGACCAGTCCAGGCACAGGGGACGGGCCGGTGGCGGCCCACGTCGAGCCCGGTCCGAAACCACGGAGACGGACGTACGAGGCCGCCGGCCCGAACCGGCCTGGCACCACGGGCACGAGGAGAGTGCGCTGGTGTCCATCCGGCTGCACGTAGGTGACGGTGGCCAGCAGCGGCCGGCCCTCGTCGTCGGCGCCGCGCACCACCAGCTCGAGCCTGTACGCGGACGTGACGCTCACGGGGCGGCGCAGCAGGAAGGTCGCCCGGCCGTCGGGAGAGGCGGCTTCCAGAACCACCGCGTCGCTCCCGGAGGCGGCCAGCGCGCCGGCCACGGGAAGCGACGGCAGCGTGAACCAGCCCGGTGCGGCAGGGTTTGCCTGCGGCCGGTGCGCGGGCGCCTGTCGCGGGGCGGAGACGGGAACACGGGCGGGACGTGAGGGAAGGACGACGCCGATGAACGATGCCCAGACGCGCTCCCACAAGGAGTATCCGGCACGTCCGCGTTCCATTGTCGGCGGGGGACCGGTGCGGTGTCCGCCGGTGAAGGAGACCCAGGAGCGCCGGGCGAGCGATGCGCGGCTCACGGGGAGGTCTCCCCGCGAGCCTGGTCGAGTCCCGGTGGCCCGGGTTGTGTCGGAACGGGGGGAGGGGCGGGGGTGGCGGGAGCAGCACCTGTCTGGAGCGCCTCTGCGACGGTGGCGGCGTTCCCCATCTGGGCGAGGACGGCAGGTGCCGAAGCTCCCACCGCGACGGCCGCGAACACCCCTGCCAGCTCGTCGTGGAGCAGCCAGGCGGCCACGCCGCCCAGCACGATACGGAAGAGCGCGGCAAGCGAGTCCGCGGGCGGATCAATGTATGTGCCGAGCTGTGGCAACGGTTCGGTGGCCACCCTCGCCGCATGCCGCGCCTGCTGCCACGTATGCAGCCGCCCGAACGTGACCACGGCCTCGACGACCAGCCCGCCGCCTGCGCCGTACAGCGCACTCTCGGCCCACGAAAGCATCGGACCCCGTCCCTTTGGCGGGCCGCGCGCTCCGCCGCATCGCACGTGGTGACCCGCATGACGTCAAGAACAACGTACCTTCCTGCTCCCTGAACACACGTGTACAGAAAGGGAGTTGGTTCTTCCATCGCTGAATATGGCCGAATCTCGCTCAACTGCTTCGGCTGAGGCCAAGGTCGCCTGAGCTGACGCCGGTTGGTTGCACGGGCAGCAGGGTGCCGGGTGCGATGCGGCGCCTCGGGGGTGCGGGATACGTAGGGCGGCCGATGGACTGGCAGGCCCAACGGGCGCCCACCAGTCACGTGTTCGGCGTATGCGGGCCTGCCGTGTGGCGTTCGGATTCGCCGGCTCTCCCGCTTCGAGCAGCAAGGACCGCCTCAACCGGACTGACGGGGCGTCAGAGTGGCGACGCCTTTGGTGAAGCCGGCATCAGGCGCGGTCGCGCAGACGGGTACGGACTGTCCGCGAGGGGTACGGGAGGGGCACCCCGGCTCTTCCAGAAGGAGCTCCAGAATGACAACGCCTGCTCCGGATTGTGTCGTGCTCGACATCCCGCAAGGACTGCGGCTGAACCTGTTGGGCCTCATCGTCGAAGTCGGCCAGGTCCGGATCGTGGCCGACCGGGCCGGCCTGCTCGGTGGCCTTGTCGCCTCGTTGACGTGCGGTGGTGGCGCGGCCGCGGCGCAGAGCCTGGAGGCCATGGCGCAGATGCTGCGATCGCAAGAGGCGACCGCCGATTCGGCCGGCCGGCCGTAGCCCTCCGCGGTCTGACGGGCGGCCCGGACTCGGCCGCCCGGAGTCTCGCGCCGGCCTGAACGGCACCCGGCGATGACGCCGCCGATTCGGCCGGAATCCGCTCGGAGCCGCCCGCACCCACGCCAGGGCTGGGACCCGCCGCAGACCCGCCCGGCGCAGGCGCCGCGCCTTGTGGCGCCCCGTCAGCCACAGCCGCGTTCACGGCAGATGAGCACCTGCCTGACATAACTGCTCCGAGCCGAAACCGAGGGACGGGCCTCGGCCGACGTCTCCGGCGAAGCGAACGGGTTTGATCCACAAGCCTTGACAGTCCGTCCGGGTCGTCCATACTCGCATCTGGCCGCATGACCGATATACCGATTGCCGTTCGACATGTCGAACGGCGAATGGGGTGGATGCGAGGAAGTGAAGTTCGGACGACGCGCATGCGCACGGTCATCGAGCCCGCACGACGATCCCATCGCTCCGTGAAGAAGGGCCCACTACGTGACGGACCACCCTCTGCACAGACGCACCTTCCTCGCCGGCGTCGGCGCGACCGGCCTCACCGGCTCGGCGGCACTCGCCCTCACCGGAACGGCTGTCTCCGCACCCGTCGCGGCCGCGGCGTCCGAGCAGGAGACGACGACAACCCTCCCGTATCCCACGCTGAAGCGGCCGTTCGCCATGCCCGGTGTGCGCGAGCAGGACTGGACCGGCGCCCTGTTCGTCGGCGAAGGCGAGGCCCGGTTCGCGCTCCGCGTCGGCCTCCTCACCGCCCAGGGCAAGCTCATCCGGGAGAAGATGACCAATTACCTCTGGCGCATCGGGCCCATGACACCCGACGGCGGCTACAAGGAGGTGCGCGTCAGCACCGACGACCGCACGGTCATGCCCGCCCACCTCCAGGCGCTGCGCGAGGTGATCGCCCACCCGGACCAGTGGTCGCCGAGCGCGGTCACCGACGCCACCGCGAAACTCCCGCAGCTCCAGCAGAAGTACGCGCAGACGCAGGAGCAGAAGCGCACCATACGGGTCCGCTACGCCCGTACCGCCGACGGCACCGGCCTTGTCGGCGCCGTCACCGCCCTCGACGACGACACGACCGTCGTCCTGGAGGTCGGCACTCCCTGGGGCGAGAAGGCGGCCGTCTCCCTGGACGGCCGGGACGTGACCGCCAGTGCGCCCGGGCTGCTCGACGCCGGACGGACCGGCCACTTCCGGCTCTCGCCCACCGAACCCACCGAATCCGCCGCCGACGCCCGCTGCTACGCCTCCGTCGCCGACCTGACGGCGGCCGTGACCGGCGGCACCGGGGCACCGGGCGACGCGGTCGCCGGGCTCGTCCACCGGCTCGGCAAGGGACAGACGATCACGTTCACCGCCCGCGTCGGGTCGAAACCGCAGCCGGTCGGGACACCCGAGGCGCACGACATCGAGCGCGCCCTCGCCGCCGCCGAGGCGCGGGTGCGCGGCCACCACCTCACGGGGTCCGGTCCGGTCGGGCGGGCCGCGGACGCCGTACGCGACGCGCTGTCCCTCAACACCAACTACGACAAGGACAACCGGCGCAACTACGTCATGTGGGGATGGGGCGGCGGAGGCGGGCTGTTCACCGGCTGGGACTCGGCCTTCGACTGCGTCGAGGCCGCCCTCGTCAGCCACCCGCTCGCCGTCCAGCACGAGACGGACGTCTTCGACGCACCCGCCCCGCCGAACCAGGTCCCGCTGCGCGGACCGCGCTACGACCAGCAGAACTCCGGGCCCATGCACGCGTACGCCGTCTGGCGGCTGTACACCAAGCTCGGTGACCGCACCGTGCTGGAGAAGGCGTACCCCGCGCTCGTCACCTTCCACGACCTGCTGCCTGAGTGGGACACCGACAAGGACGGCCTGCTGGAGAGCCCCTACTTCGGGGACCGCATCGGCGGCCGTGGCAACCACCTCGGACTGGACGACAGCCCGGTCTACGCCGCCTACCACCGCATCGCCAAGCAGGGCGGAAGCGGCGACGCGCGGGACAACACCGACCTCACCGACGTGGCGCTCAACTCGTACTACGCGCTGCTCGCCGAGACGCTCGCGAAGATGGCCCGGGTACTGGGCCACCGCCGCGACGCGGAGCGCTTCGCCGCGCGGCACGCGACGCTCAAGCGGCTGCTCAACGACCGGCTGTGGCACCCCGGCAAGGGCCTGTACCTGAGCCGATACCTCGACGGCACCTGGAACGAGACCGTCACGCCCACCGTCTTCTACCCGCTCTTCGCCGGCCTCGCCACACGGGAACGCGCCCGGGTGCTGGTGGAGGAACACCTGCTGAACCCGGAGGAGTTCTGGGGCGACCACGTCATCCCCAGCGTCGCCCGCAACGACCCGGCGTACTGCAGCGGCGGCCCCGTGCACCCCGACTCCGAGCACTTCAAGTACTTCGAGCGGTACGGCGAGAACTCCTCGCCCGAGCAGTGGCTCGGAGCCGCCTGGCCGCCCATGAACTTCACCGTGTACGACGGCGTCAAGCGGTACGGGTTCGACGACGCCGCGGGGCGGTTCGCCGCCCGCTCCACCGCGATGTACCTCGAAGCCTGGGACAAGGAGGGCTGGTTCCCCGAGTCCTTCGACCCCGACCCCGGGCAGTCGGTCATGGCCTCCGCCGTCGACACCGCCTGGCGCACCTACTCCTGGTCGAACGCGATGGCCGTGCAGGGGCTGCACGAGCTCCTCTCCGACAACCCCTGGGACGGCGACCCGTCGGCGCTGATGTTCGGTTCCCTCGCGCTGCCCGGCACCAACACCGTCGACAACGTTGTCCTACGGGGTCACACGTACGCCGTCTCGGCCGGTCCGCACCGCACCACCCTGGTCCGTGACGGCCGGACCGTCTTCCGGGCCACCGGCGCCCGAGTCGCGGTCCGCGACTTCGTGCTCCGCGGCCCGGGAGCCACCTTCGACGTCACGGCCGACGGACCGGCCCGCGTCGAGGTGCTCGCCCCGGACGGCCGCTCCCGAAGCCGGAAAGTGCCCGCCGGCCGCAGCCGCGTAGAGCTGTGACACCCGCCCACCGCAACCGCCCCACCAAGAAGAGCCGTAGGGAGAGTCGTATGCAGAGCCGCACGAACGGGCCGTACGCCCGGACCCGTAGACGAGACCAACGGTGGATACGGGCCCTGTGCGCCCTGCTCATGTCCTGCCTCGCCGCCGTCGCACCGTCCGCCGCGCACGCCGGCACGGCGACCGCCGGCCAGGAGATCACCGTGGACGGCGCCGGCACCGGCCGCGTCTTCGACGGGGTCGGCGCCATCAGCGGTGGCGGCGGCACCTCACGGCTGCTCGTCGACTACCCCGAGCCGCAGCGCACCCAGATCCTCGACTACCTCTTCAAGCCCGGGGTCGGCGCCTCGCTGCAGATCCTGAAAGTGGAGATCGGCGCCGACACCAACTCCAGCAACGGCGCCGAACCCAGCCACATGCGCACCCGGACCGAGGTGAACTGCGACCGCGGCTACGAGTGGTGGCTGATGGAAGAGGCGCAGAAGCGCAATCCGCAGATCCGCTTCTACGGCCTCGAATGGGGCGCGCCCGGCTGGTTCGAGGGCGGCTTCTGGTCCGACGACAACGTTGCCTACCTGACAAAGTGGCTGGGCTGCGCCGACCGGCACGGACTGGACATCGACTACCTCGGCGGCTGGAACGAGAAGGGCTGGGACGCCGTCTGGTACGGCAAGCTCAAGAAGGCCCTGGTCACCCACGGCTACGGCGACGTCAAGGTGGTGGCGGCAGACAGCGCCGGGTGGGACGTGGCCACCGACATGAAGGACGACCCCGCCTTCGACGCCGCCACCGACGTCGTCGGCATCCACTATCCGTGCTCGGCCGTCCACTGCTCCAGCTCACAGGACGCCCTCGACCTGGACAAACCACTTTTCGCGAGCGAGTCCGGCTGGAACAACTACCTCACGGGAGCCACCCGGCTCGCCGCGGAGATGAACCACGAATACGTGGACTCCCGCATCACCGCCTTCATCAACTGGCCCGCCGTGTACGCCTGGTACCCGACCGTGCAGATGCAGGGCAGCGGGCTGCTCCAGGCCAACGAGCCGTGGACCGGCCACTACGACCTGGGCCCGACCTTGTGGACGCTCGCCCAGACCGCGCAGTTCACCCGCCCCGGCTGGCGGTACGTCGACTCCGCGAGCGGCTACCTCGACGGCGGCGGCACCTACGTGACCCTGCGGTCGCCGGGGCGGAAACCCCAGTACACGACGGTGTTCGAGACCACCGGCGCGACCGGGCCGCAGACGGTCGGCATCACTCCCGCCGGCGGGCTTCCGCGCGGCGCGCTGCACCGCTGGTCGACCACGCTGGAGTCGACCGACCCCGCCGACTGGTTCGTGCGCGGCGCCGACGTCCGACCGGACGCGGCGGGCCGCCACCAGGTGACCCTGGAGCCGGGCACCGTCACCACGCTGACCACCATGCCCGGCGGCAAGAGCCGGGCGGCCGCGAAGGCGCCGGCCTCCCGGACGATGGCGCTCCCTTACCGTGACGACTTCGACCGCTACCGGGCGGGCGCCACGCCCCGGTACCTCTCCGACATGGAGGGCGCGTTCCAGGCCGCCCGCTGCCCGGCCGCGCCTCGGGCCGCCGGCATGTGTCTGCGCCAGACCATCACGACCCCGCCCACCAAGTGGTCGAGGGTCGCGAGTCCGCTCACCCTGGTCGGCGACAGCAGGTGGACCGACTACACCGTGTCCGCCAAGACCTTCATCGACGACACCGAAGGCGCCGGGACGGCATCGCTCCTCGGCCGCGTCGTGAACCAGCTCAACAATGTCGGCTCCGGGCGCAACAACGTATGGCAGGGCTACTACCTCGACCTGTCGGCCGACGGTACGTGGTCGCTGAAGGTCATCGGGCCCGACAAGTCGACCCGTGTCCTGGCAAGCGGCAGCCTGTCCGGCCCCGGTGCGGACACCTGGCACAGGCTCTCACTCGGCTTCAAGGGCGACACGGTCACCGCCCGCGTGGACAACACCGTGGTCGCCCGGGTCACCGACAGCACCAACACCCACGGCCAGGTGGGTCTGGGCCTCGACTCCTACACCGCCTCACACTTCGACGACCTGAGGGTCACCCAAGGTTGAGGCTGAGAGCGCTGGCGCCGTCACAAGGTAGCCAGGAAGTCTTCGAGAGCCTTGTCGAAGACTTCCTGGCGTTCCGTGTCGGGGTGTCGATCTCGGCGGTGCGCCTCCGGGTGACGGGGGTGTGGGGGCCGGGACCGACGTGGCTGCGTTCGCATTCGCATTCGCATTCGCATTCGCATTCGCGGAGAGTCTGGGGAAGAGCGTCCGTGACTGCGAGTGCGGCGCGGAGGCTGCCAAGTTGCAGCCGTCATGCTAGGCCTGCCGGCCGCAACGAGGTCGGCAGACCTGACGAAGTCCTTCGACGCCTACTGATGAAACGATGTCCTAGGTGCCCCGAACGGTGGGACAAGCTCAGATGCGGATCACGATCTTCCCCTGCGTGTGTCCGCGCTCGGCGTACGCGTGCGCTGCCGCGATCTGTTCGAGGGGGTAGGCCCGCTCGATGCGCGGTGTGTAGCGGCCTTGCAGGCCGAGTTCGCCTGCTTCGGCGAGGAGCGTGGAGTCGTTCTCCGCGTTGACCACACGCACATTCAGGTGTTGCGCGTTGGTGTGGTCGGCGATCGTCGACACGCGCGCAGGGTCGCCCACGATCGCGACGAGGTCGGCCAGGGACCCGGAGGCCGCGGTGTCGAGCGCGATGTCGACACCGTTCGGAGCCAGGGTGGCGAGACGCTCCGCGAGACCGGTGCCGTAGGTGGTGGGAACGGCTCCGAGCGAGGTGACGAACTCGTGGTTGCGCTCACTGGCCGTCCCGATCACGGTGGCGCCTCGAGCCACCGCGATCTCGACCGCGGCACTGCCCACGCCTCCGGCGGCGCCCTCGACGAGAAGGGTGCGCCCCCGCAGGGGACCGAGCGCCTTCAGCCCGCCCATCGCGGTCACGGATGCCAGACCGGCACCGGCGGCCTCCTCGTCGGTCCATGTGGAGGGCGCGGGGGCCCAGGCCGAGAGCACGGCCAGCTCCGCTGTCGCACCGGTGACGCCGCCCAGCCCGAAGACACGGTCGCCGACGCGCACCCCCTGCACGCCCTCACCGATCTCGTCGACCACGCCGACGGCGTCACGCCCGGGAATCGCGGGCAGGTCCAGGGGAAGCAGCTCGCGCACCGTACCGGCGCGCACCTTCCAGTCGACGGGATTGACGCCGGCCGCCGCGACGCGGACACGGATCTCGCCTGGCCCGGGGTGCGGCTCCGGCACCTGCTCGACCACGAGGGTCTCCACACCGCCGTACTCGTGGTAATGGACTGCGCGCATAACGTTCTGCCTTTCAGACGCGGCCTGAACCGGCCGCTCGTGAGGTGAGTGCTGTGAATGTCCGGCGAGCGCCGACACCCCCTACGCTAGAACCTGACATTGACGTCAGCTGCAAGTCGGGCAGGCCGCCCGGACGAGGGAGGACAGGTGCGCATCGGTGAGGTCGCCGAAAAAGCGGGAGTGAGCGTCCGGGCGCTGCGCTACTACGAGGAACAAGATCTGCTCCAGGCCGACCGAAGCCCCGGCGGTCAGCGGCACTATCCCGACACCGCCGTCCGCCGCGTCTGGCTGATCCAGCGGCTGTACGCCGCGGGCCTCCCGAGCAGAAGAGTCCGCGAGGTGCTGCCGTGCGTGGACTCCGGTGAAGTGCCCCCGGCTCTCCTGGACCAGTTGGTGGCCGAGCGCGTCCGCGTCGACCAGCGGATCACCGACCTGCTCGCTGTGCGCGACCGGCTCGACAACGTGATCGCCATCGCGCGCAACCCTGATTCCGACTGCTCTTCCGAGCAGTGACGGCTACTGCCGCAACTACGGCCGGTGCCGACGAGGCTTCGTCCGGTCTCGGGTCCCCCCCTCAACGCCCGGATGGGGGCCCGTCGGCCGCAGCCCGCGAGAAAACGAGACGAAGCCGACCGTGATGCCAAGCGTGATGAACTCAGCCTCGGTGAACCGGAAATACATGCCGCCCCCCCCTACTTGGTGCTGTAAGGCTATGCAGCAGCGGCTCGGGCGCCCAGGCATGCGCCCGGGCCTCACGGTGAGCCGTAAGCCGGTGAGATGTGAGGGAGCAGACAGGTGACCGCGGGGGAATTGAGGCAGGCGTGGCAGCGTGTGGTGAGCCGGCTGGAGGCGAACGCGCCGGTGACTGCGGCGTCGGTGCTTCCTCCCACCGCTCCGGGAGAGATCGACGCGGCCCGGGAACGCATGGGCATCGTGTTCCCGCAGGAGTTGAACGCGTGGTTCCTGCTGAGCGGAATGAGCGAGGACCCTGACGTTTTGGTCGAGGGGATCGTGCCGGGCCGCGGAGGCATGCTGGGGCTTGCGGCCCTGGAGGGTGTCCATCACTTCAAGATGGAGATCGAGCGCGACGATCCGTCCGATGACCCGGGCTTCCCCTTCTGGCACGAGCAATGGATTCCTCTCTTCTCGGACAGCGATGCCTGCTACGGCAAGTTCCTCGACGCGCGCACGGGTCGGATCGGTTCGTTCGGAGACGGAGACGCTCCGTCGTTCGGCGTTCACATGTCGATGTCCGCCCTGTTCCATGTGACGGCCGACCTGATGGCGGAGATCAACTCCCCTGCGCGGGGCGCTGCGGGGCGCGTGTGCGACGGCCGGTTGATCTGGAACTGACGGGGACTGACCGGGGGAGAGGCATGGGCGGCGCAGAACTCGACAGCCGGCTCAGGTCGGCGGTGCGGGCGGGGGACGCTGACGCGGTCCGGGACCTGTTGGATCAGGGCGCGGATCCGGACGTGGTGGACGCGGACGGGCTGCCGGTACTTTGCGAGGCCGTGGCGGCGTACGACGCGAGGGTGGCCGAGGCGCTGGTAGAAGGCGGCGCGGACCCGGACCGGATGCTGCCGGACGGGACGACACCGCTGTGGCGCGCCGTAGACGGCGGCTCCCCGACGACCTTCACGGCGGTGCTGGGCAGGGAACCCCGCCTGCGACTTTCAAAGCCCGCACGCGAACGGCTGCTTGCCTTGGCCCGGACCTGGTACGAGACGGGCGCGGTCGAGGAACTGCGGCGCAGGACGGGCGCGCACGGTCCGGCCACGACGGTCCGAACCCTTGACGGTGCATACGACTGGGTCGACTGGGTCGAGCAGGTCTCCTTCGATAACGGTCCGAGCGTACGAGCAGGGCACGGCGCCATTTTGACGTCGATGGAATGGGCGTTCCGCATCCTGACCCCCGTCGAGGAACTGATGGCCCGTGCTGTTGGCCGGCACGACGCGGACCATGTGGACTGGCAGACGGCCTGCTTCACCCTCGTGCAGCGCCGCAGCGCCGAGACATGGTCGGCGGTGGTGGCTCATCGCCACAACCCTGATCCGGCGCATCGCCGGTTCGTGGCGGATTTTCTATGGAAGCGGGGGCTCCTCTGCGATACCAGCCCCGAGTTCGAGCAGAAGGAGAGCGAATTCCTGGCCGCCTGGGCAGCCGAGGAAACGGACGGCGGCATGCTCGCGAAGCTGCTCGACGCCTACACCCACCGCGACCACACGGGCCAGGAAGCCATCGGCCTCCTGCACGCCTGCCATCCCGACCCGCGCGTACGCCGCGAGGTGCCCTACGCCCTGACCGCGGACGGCGTTGCCCGCACCCATGAGGCGAGGGCCGCTCTGCGCTCCCTCATGCACGACCCGGACGCCCAGGTGCGACTCCAGGCATGCACGGCGAGCAAACGGGACGACGACCTCCTCCCAGAGATCACTCGTGCGCTGCTCCCGCTGATCGAGGAGCCGGATGCCGCCCCGCGCCATGAGGCTGTGGCGGTGCTGGCCGAGTCCTGGGACCGTACGCCCGCCACCGCCGACGCACTGGCAGGGCTACTCGATGCGGATGACCAACTCCTGCGCCTGGAAGCTGCTTACGGCCTCGCTCTGCGCGACGATCCGCGTACTGCCGAGGCGTACGAGCGGGTGGGACCTCTCGGCGACCGATTCAGGGGTGACCACCGAGCCGACGCGCTCTGGCGGTGGGAGCTGCGGAAGAAGGACTCGGCCGCCGAGTGAGGGCTTTGACCACGACACGACCCGCCTGCGTGACGCCCGTCCGTCATCGACTCCCATCTGCCCTTGTCCGTACTCGTACTCCGCTTACGTGGTCACCGGAGCCGCGGCTTTCCTGACCGGGTGTCAGTGCTGACTGCCACCATGTCAGTTCGGCGGGGAAGCTGTACTGGAGGGGGAGGTCTGCGGTGTGGATCGATACGTACTTCCGTGCGGGCATCGGTGCGGGGGTCGGGACGGAGCAGCAGCCGCGCCCGGCATCCACGGCTGTCCTGTCCGATCAGGTTCTCGCCGCGCGGCGGTGAACCGTGACGAGGAGAGTGCCCGCCCGGAGGCGCCGACGACGTCCGACCAAACGGCAGCAGCCCCAGCTCGTCACCGTGCTCCTAGGAGTGGCGGCCCTGTTCTGGCTGCTCGCCGCGCTGGTCAACTGGCTGGCAGCGCACTGGTGGGTCCTGCTGCTGCTCATCGTGGCGGCCGTCGCGGCAGGCGGCGGTGTGCTCTGTCAGCGTCAGCAGCGGGTCCGATGGGCGGACGCCCAGCGGCAGGGGCTGCGTTACGCCCTGTCGCAGTTGGACGGGCTGCATCACCGCGACTTCGAGTACGCGGTACGGGACTTGATGCGCCGGGACGGGTGCGCGGACGCGCAGCAGGTCGGCGGTGCGGGCGACAACGGCGTCGATGTCCTGGCGACCGATCCGCTGGGGCGGCGTTGGGTGATCCAGTGCAAGCACCGGCGGAGCGGGGCCGCCGGCTCAGCGGTGGGAACCCCCGATCTGCAGCGGCTGAACGGGACGGCGCGCCCGCTGCACAAGGCGGACGTGGTGGTGCTGGTGACCAACGGGCGGTTCTCGTCGAAGTGCCCGCCGCTCGCACGGCAGTTGTCCATCGCGCTGGTGGACCGCCAGACGCTGGGCGCTTGGGCGGCCGGTTCGCGCCCCCTGTGGCAGGTGCTGCCGAAGGTGCCACCCCCGCGCCGAGCCGGTCCTCTGAGCTGAGCCGAAACGGGGTCGGCTTCCGCAAGGAGCGTTGTGCCCGTGGTGGAGTGCCCTCGGGCACAAGAAGTCGGCAGACGGTCAGGGTGGTCGACCGGAATCCGGTCGACCACCCTGACCGTCTGGTTGATCAGAGCGCGGTGCCCGCGGCCGAGCGAGACCGGGCCCTCCACCTGGTCAACGCTGGGTGGCTCGGCTCAGGCGGAGGGCGGAGACGAGGAAGAAGACGCCGCCGAGGAACGCGTAACCGGCCAGGGTGCTCAGTGAGGCGTTGTCCTTGCCGGCCTGTGCGACGAAGGAGGCTCCGGCGAGCGTGGAGATGGCGCCGCTGGCGATCATCGGCCACTGGCCTCCCATACCGCGTCGCAGGACGCCGACGATCAGCTGGACGAGACCTGCGGTGATGGCCCAGGCGCCCCAGACGCGCAGGACGGCCGGGATGCCGGAGGCTGCTGCGGCGGCGAGGCCTGCAGTGGTGAGGGCGCTGAGCGCGATGTTCGCGTAGAGCCCGCGCACCGGTCCGCCGTTCGCTTTGGCGGCCCTGGCGTCGACGATCGCGCACGCCATGTCGAACAAGGGATAGATCACCAGCAGTGTCGCGCTGAGGGTGCCCAGGGTGTCGGCGGATGTGAACAGCAGGACGGCCCAGACGGTGGCGAACGCGAAGCGCACGAGATACAGGTGACGCAGCGCTGTGGAGGCGCTTGCGGTGGGGGCCGGGGCAGCGACGGTGGTGTCCATGAGTGGTCCTCTCGGTGAAAGCGGCTTGGTGCGAGCGGAGTGGCGTTCGGGCGCCGTGTTCTGGGCGGTCCTGTCGTGGCTGACCGTTCGTGACTGACCGAGCCTGCATGAGCCACGATGAGGGAGAACGTTCGGTCTCGTGCTCCATTCAAGGGCGACGCCACCCCGCTGTCAAGACCGAACGTTCTCCCTCATGGGCTGATACGGTGGCGCCATGAGCGCGCGTACAGAAGGCGGGAGTACATCCCAGGCCCGGTCCCGACTTGTCGACACAGCGACCCGGATCTTCTACACGGAGGGCATCCACTCCGTGGGCGTGGACCGGATCATCGCGGAAGCGCAGGTCACCCGAGCCACTCTGTACCGGCACTTCAAGGGGAAGGAGGAACTGATCCTTGCTTACCTCCAGCAGGCCGACCACGGCATCCGGGCGCAGGTCGCGGCCGCCCGGGCAGAGGGCGGGCCGGCGGCTGACACGGTTCGCGCCGTCGCCCGGTCCATCGCCGGGAGCATCCAGTACTCCGGGTTCCGCGGGTGCGCCTTCCTGAACGCGGTAGCCGAGTATCCCGACCCGGCGCACCCGGTCCACCAGGCCGTGCTGGCGCATCGGCAATGGTTCCTGGAGACCGTCACGCAATTGCTGGCGCAGGCCTGCTGCACGCCCGCAGACGAGGCAGGACGGCACTTCGTCATGCTCCGGGACGGGGCCATGGCGGCAGGCTGCCTTTTCGACCCGGCGCTGATCTCCGAGACGTTCCTGCACGGCGTCGAAGGCATCCTGTCCGCGCGCACCGCATCGGTACCCGAATCGGGTCCAGAACCGGCCCCGGAGGCGTAAGCACGCGGGTGGAAACCGGTCTGCTCGCACGCCCGTGGTCCAGAAATCCTGCACGCGTACGGGCTGCTTGCCGAGCGAACGCCGACGCATCCCGACGGACCCCTGTAGCACCCCGTACGAGACGCTACAGTGGCGTCATGTCGAAGAAGCAGATCAATGTTCGGGTCGACGAAGCGGTGTACACCGGTATCGAAGAACGCGCGGCCGCCGCAGGCATGGAAGTCAACGAGTACGCCCGCCAGCTCCTCGCCGACGAGGCCAACGACCTGCGCCACCGCTTCCTCGTCGCCGCCGACCACTTCGTCGGCGAATGGGCCGACCACTTCGACGACCGCTTCGGGACCGACGGCCACGGCGCCGCCCCCACCCAGAGGGGCAGCCGCGCCGCGTGATCGTCCACATCGACCGGGCCTGGCTCCTCGACCTGGCCCACCGAACCCTCCCGGACGACCCGGAAGTGACCGACTTCGGCAGCCTTCAGGCCGCCGTCGCCCGGCACGCCGACAAGGTGCTGGACGTCTACGTCTACACCGACCCGCACCACCGGGCGGCAGCCCTTATGCACCAGCTGGTGCGCGTGCCCGCCCTGGAGGCGCGTAACAAGCTGTTCGCGGCGGTCGTCGCCGCCGCCTATCTGAGCGCGTCGGGTCTGTTCGTCAACGTCAGCGCCAAGACCGCCGCCGACCTCGCCGAGCGCATCGACCGCGACGCCCTCGACGTCCGCAGCGCCGCTGCGCAGATCCGTACCTGGACACGGAACTGAGGACCAGGGCAGGACCAGGGCAGGACCAGGACATACCCCACTTGCCAGGTGCGCCGGGAGCCCACGTCCGTCCGTCTCCCGCAGTGCCTCCGCCGGCGAGGCCGCGGAACGACACGGGAGTTCCACCCGCACGCCTGGAAGGCCGAGTGCCCGTGCCGGGAACAGCCGGTCCGGCCGGTGCTGTTGCATCCACCGAGGCGCCGGCGTCATACGGGGGACACGGAGACCGCGAGGTCGTCCGGTCACCAGGGGCGGGGCCCTCGGGATCGCGGTGCGCCCACCGCGCATTCGTATCGATACGTAATTCTGCAGGAGGACTTTTTCATGACCGACCGTCCCTTGACGCTCATGGCAGTGCACGCACACCCCGACGACGAGGCCACCGGAACCGGAGGGATCCTCGCGCAGTATGCGGCGGAAGGCATCCGTACGGTGCTCGTGACCTGTACCGACGGCGGTTGCGGTGACGGGCCGGGGGGTGTCAAGCCGGGAGATCCCGGGCACGATCCGGCGGCCGTCGCCTTGATGCGCCGTCAAGAACTTCAGGAGAGCTGTGACGTCCTGAAGATCAGCGACCTGGAGACCCTGGACTATGCCGACTCCGGGATGATGGGCTGGTCCAGCAACGACGCCCCCGGATCCTTCTGGCAGACCCCCGTTGAGGAAGGCGCCGCCCGGCTCGCGGAACTCATGCGGCACTACCGGCCCGATGTGGTCGTCACTTACGACGAGAACGGCTTCTACGGCCATCCCGACCACATCCAGGCCCACCGCATCACGATGGCGGCGCTGGAGATGACCGGGCTGACACCGAAGGTGTACTGGACGACGATGCCCCGCTCGATGATGCAGCGGTTCGGGGAGACCATGCGCGAGTTCAATGAGGACCTGCCGGAGCCGGACCCGGCCGAAGCCGCCGCGATGGCCGAGATCGGACTCCCTGACGACGAGATCACCACGTGGGTGGACACCACCGCGTTCAGCGGTCAGAAGTTCGACGCGCTGGCCGCGCACGCCAGCCAGGGCGAGAACATCTTCTTCCTCAAGATGGGCAAGGAGAGGTTCGGCGAGTGGATGGGCGTGGAGACCTTCCTGCGTGTCAAGGACGCCACCGGCGCGGCCGTCCCCGAGAACGATCTCTTCGCCGGCCTGCGCTGAAAGGCCATGATCGCGCTCGGATCGATTGCCGACTGAGCCGCCGCCCGTGAGACAGGCACGGCACGGAGTTCCGTGCCGTGCCCTGTAACGGGTCCCGTGCCCGTCAAGGAAGATCCACGAGGGCGCGAGGCTCGGCCTACCTAGCAGTGCGGAGGGCGTCGGTGCCGTACTCCCAGAGCCGGTCCGCTGCCTGCGAGTCACGTGCGTGGGCGGCTACGCCACCGGGCTCGTCCTCTCTGCCTTGGACGGTCCGGGCCTCCTGGTTGTCTTCGAAATAGCGACCGGTGACTCCCCGCAAGAGGGGAGAGGCTGCCAGCAGTACGGAGGTGGCGGCCCCCTGCTCCGGCGTCTTGTAATACGGCAGCGGTTTCACGTTGCCCTGGTCGTCCATCACGCCGAACGCGCGCATGGTGTCGGCGTCGAGGTGCCGCTGCAGACCGGTGAGGATGTAACCGGGGTTGAGCGCGTTGGCCGTGATCCCGTCCGCCGCCCAGCGGCGCGCACCCACCGTGAAGAGGACGTCGGCGGACTTCGACTGCCCGTACGCCACCCAGGGGTCGTACGGGCGCCGCTCGAAATGTGGATCTTCGAAGTCGAGGGGCGCGCCCAAGTGGGCGCCGGAACTGACGACCACGATGCGGGCAGAGCCTGCGTCCCGCATAGCCGCGTGCAGACCGGTGGCCAGAGCGAAGTGGCCGAGATAGTTGGTGGCAAGCTGCATCTCCCAGCCCTGCGGGGTGAGGGAGCGCGTGGGAAGGGCCATGATCCCGGCGTTCGCGATGAGGAGGTCAAGAGGCCCGCGCCACGCTCGGGCGAAGGCGTCGACGGAGGCCAGGTCGGACAGGTCGAGAGCTTCCGCGCGCACCCGTCCCGCTCGGCCCGTGATGGACAGCTCCTGCACGAGCCGCTCGGCCGATCGCGGGCGGCGCGTCGCGATCGTCACCTCCGCGCCGGCGGCGGCCAGTGCCCGGACGGTCTCGGCGCCGAGGCCCGAGGCGCCGCCGGTGACGACGGCGCGCCGACCGGCGAGATCCACACCTTCGATCACTTCCCGCGCACGGGCGTGAGAGGTGAAGGGAGTGCTCAGGAGGGCGGTGTCGTTTCGCGCGTGCCTGTCGGCCGTGGGGTTTGTTGTCATGTGTCCACGCTAGGATGTGCAGGCTGGACGATCTATAACTAAGAGTCCATGTTTCTTTAGCCATCATCCAATCGGAGGCGAGTGTGGATCCTCTTGAGGATGTGCTGAACCTGCTGCGGACCCGCAGCCATCTCTCCGCGAGCCTGGCCGCGGGAGGCCGCTGGGCCGTGCGATTCGACGCCCCACGCGTCGTGAAGTTCAACGCCGTTCGGCGCGGCTCCTGCCAATTGGAGGTCGACGGGATCGACGAGGCGATCGATCTGGCGGAGGGCGACTGCTACCTCTTGACGCGCTCGCGCTCCTTCACGCTGCGCAGTGATCCGGAAGCCGTTCCTGTCGATGGCGGCGCCGTGTTCGCCGAAGCCGACGGCGGCATCGCCAGAGCGGGCCAGGGCGACGACGTGTTCCTCATCGGCGGCGGGTTCTCCTTCAGTGCCCGCGCACAGGAACTGTTGCTCGACAGGCTTCCGCCGATTGTCCACCTGCCCG
This sequence comes from Streptomyces sp. NPDC050264, assembly GCF_040655895.1. Taxonomy (NCBI): domain Bacteria; kingdom Bacillati; phylum Actinomycetota; class Actinomycetes; order Kitasatosporales; family Streptomycetaceae; genus Streptomyces; species Streptomyces sp. NPDC050264. Next base: position 177,795 of record NZ_JBFAKV010000012.1, on the reverse strand, counting down.
CCGACACCCCGCACGCGCAGACGGTGCAGTGGGCGCTGACCGCCATCGACCAGGAGCTGACGCACCGTCCGATGGCCTCCACTCTGGTGGCGGAGCATCTCGCCGTCGTCATGCTCGTCCATGTACTGCGTAGGCACCTGGAGCGCGCCCCGCATGCGGTATCCGGGTGGCTGGCCGGCCTCGCGGATCCCGTCGTCGCGACGGCGCTGACCTCCCTGCACCGCGATCCGGCACGTTCATGGACCGTGGCCGAACTCGCCGACACCGCATCGGTGTCCCGGTCCACGATGGCCGCCCGTTTCCAAGTCGCGGTCGGCCAGGGGCCATTGGAGTACCTCACGCGATGGCGCATCGAGCTCGCATCTCAGCAACTGCGCGAAAGCGGCGGAACACTCGCCTCCATCGCCCGCTCCGTGGGATACGGATCCGAAAGCGCCTTCAGCGTCGCCTTCAAAAGGATTCAGGGGATGCCTCCCGGTGACTACCGCAAGAATTCCCTGGATCCTTGAGCCGTTCCCGTACGGGAGGACCCGTACGGGTGGGGTGAACCCCCGTGACAGGAGGGGGACTTGCCGCATGTTCGGCGGCGGGCGGCGCTCATAGGTTGCTTGGCACGGACCTATGAGAGGGAGCCCTTGATGAAGAACCGCAACAAGGTGAGGTGCGCGGCCGCGGTTGTCGCCGCCCTCGTCGTCGCGTTGCCCGTGTCGTCCGCGACGGCCGTGGCAGCGGCCGGGAGCGGCCGGTCGCACCAGAAAGAGGCGTCGGTGCTGCGGCAGGACCTGGACGCGGTCGTGGCGGGCGGCCCGACGAGCGCGCTGGTCGAGGTGAGAGACGCCGGTCGAACCGGACGGAGCGTACGGGCGACGAGCGGGACCGCGGTCGCGGGGACGCGCAAACCCGTCGACCCGACGGGACACTTCCGGGCCGGCAGCGTCACCAAGACGTTCGTGGCCACCACGGTGCTCCAACTGGTCGACGAGCGCCGGCTGGCGCTCGACGACACGGTCGACCGGTGGCTGCCCGGGCTGGTGCCGGACGGCGACCGCATCACGGTACGCGAACTGCTGAACCACACCAGCGGCCTGTACGACGTCACCGACACGCTGCCGCTCAAGCCGCCGACCGCCTTCCTGCCGATCCGCTACCGGACGTGGACCACCACCGAGTTGGTTCACCGCGCCACCGAGCAACCCGCGGTCTTCTCGCCGGGCACCTCGTACCACTACTCCAGCACCGACTACCTGGTGCTCGGCCTGCTCGTCGAGCGCGTCACCAGGCATTCCTACGCCGATGAGATTTCGCGGCGGATACTCCAGCCGCTCGACATGCGGGACACGTGGCTGCCGGGCACGAACCCGCGCATCCCAGGCAGCCACGCGCACCATTACATCCCGGACGGCGCGGGCGGGGTGGTCGACATCACCGAGATGAACCCGTCGGTGATGAACGCGGCCGGCGAGCTGATCTCCAGCGCCGCCGACCTCAACACCTTCACCACCGCCCTGCTCGGCGGCCGACTGCTGCCGCCGAGGCTGCTGCGGGAGATGGCGACGCCCTCCGACCCCTCGCAGACGGGCCTCGGACTACAGACCATGGCGCTGACCTGCGGCGCGACCGCATACGGACACGACGGCGACGCGCTGGGCAGTTCCACCTGGACCTTCGCCACCCCCGGCGGGCGTGCCGTCACCCTGTCGGTGGCCTGGGGCACCGGCCGCCCGGCCAAGGCAGCCGTGACCGCCTTGCTGGACGATGCCCTCTGCCACGCCTAGACAGTTCCCGTTCGGGACCGTGCACGCGCGACCGGCAAGCGCCGGACCCCCGGGTGCGGAACGCCGCTCACGCGGACACCACGCCGTTCAGGGCCTCGGCGATACCGGCGTCGAGGTCGGTCCGGTAACCGGCCTGAAAGGCACGGTCGTAGGCCGGCTCGCCGAGCGCCGTACGCGTGCGGCTGACGCAGTCCTCGTGGGCTGCCACCCAGCTGGGGATGCCGACTTGGGGCCGCCCGAGGGTGTCCCACAGTTGGTGTGCCAGGCCGAGCAGCCGGGCCGCCCGCCCGGCCTGGCCGTCGGCGATCGCGCACTGGGCGATCGACTCCAGGCACATGCCGGAGCCGAAGCTGTCGTGCATCCGGTGCTTGACCGTGAGCGACGCCCGGGCGGAGTGCTCAGCGGCCTCGATGCGGCCCAGGGCAAGCTCCGCCTGAGCGCGGATGGAATCGCCCCACGCGCGCATCCACGTCTCACCCGAGACGTCGCACACCCGCCGCATTTCGTCCAGGCCGGCCAGGGCATCCTCGGCCATGCCCATGGCGATGCGCGCATGGCTGCCGACGGAGAGGGAACCCAGGCCGGGCACACTGAGCATGGCCTCGGGCGACTGGCTGTGCCGGGCGTGCAGTTCATCGGTCAGCTTCAGCACCGTGACCGCGTCGCCGCGCAGCGCCGCCGTCACCACGGCCGCGGACTTCGCGAGGCTGTCCTCGGCCTCACCGAACCGAGCCGCCAGGGCGGTGCACTCGGCGGAGCGCTCCTCCAGCGCGGGCAGGTCGCCCAACTCGGTCAGCACCAGAGCTTGGGCGTAGAGAGCTTTCAGCCGTAGCGGGCTGGGTCCCAAGAACGCTCCCAGGGCGCGGTCGAGATAATGCCGGCCCTCCCGGGCAAGTCCGCACGCGTACCAGAGGAACCACAGGTCTCCGGCCATTCCCAGGCCGATCCGGCTGTCGGCAGAACCGAGGCAGGACTCCAGGGCGAGCCGGAGATTGTCGAGTTCCGCGTGCATCCGTTCGTACCAGATGTACTGGTCAGGCCCCATCCAGGCCGCATCGCCCTCCCGGGCGAGCCGCAGATACCAGGTGCGGTGGCGGCGGCGGAACTCGCGCCCCTCACCCAGACTCCGCAGCCAGTCCTCGCCGTACTCGCGGATCGTGTCCAGCATCCGGTAGCGCTCACCGGCGGCCGTCGGCACCCACGTGATGATCGACTTCTCCGTGAGTCCGGCCAGCAGCTGAGGAATCTCCTCGCGATCCAGGCGGTCGTCGCCGCAGACCTGCAGGGCGCCCTCCGCGTCGAAGCTCCCCACGAACACCGACAGTCGCGCCCACAGCAGCCGCTCGGCCGGAGTGCACAGTTGATGGCTCCAGCCGATCGTGGTGCGCAGCGCCCGGTGCCAGAGGGGATCCGCGTGCCCGATGGCGGCCTCGGCTTCGGCCTTGGCCTCGTCGAGCACCGAGAACCGGTCGGACACGCGGTCCGACAGCCGGTCGGCCAGCTCGCCCGGCGAGACTTCCCGCAACCGGGCCGCCGCCAGCTCGATCGCCAGAGGCAGGCCTTCCAACTGGCGGCACAGACGCTCCAGATCGGGCCGGCCGGCCTCGGTGACCGTGAACCCGGGCATCGCGTCGGCCGCCCGTTCGGCCAGCAGCACCAAGGCGTCGGCGTTCGGCTCTGTTCCCGGCCCCTTTACCAGACCGGGGACCGGCAGCGGCTCCACGGTCAGGACCTCTTCCGCCGCCAATCCCAGCGGACGCCGGCTCGTGGCCAGGATCCGCAGCCCCGGCGAGGCTCCGACCAACCGCTCCACAAGTGGCCGTAGTTCCTGCGTGAGGTGCTCGCACGTGTCCAGGACCAGGAGCAGGTTGCGCTCGGCGAGATAGCGCGCCAGAGCATCGATCACCGGCATGGCCGTCTGGTGCGCCATGGGCAGCGCCTCGGCGATGGCGTGGGGCAGCACCTCTCCGTCGCGCAGGCCCGACAGCGCGACCCACCACGCTCCGTCGCTGAGCCCCGGCTGCAGCTGGGCGGCGACGCTCTGCGCCAACCGTGTCTTGCCCACACCGCCGACCCCTACGAGCGTCACCACCCGATGCGCCCCGAGCGCCTGCGTGACCTGTGCCAACTCCGAGTGGCGACCGACCAGTTCACCGGCCTCCCGGGGCAACTCGCCCACCCGTCGCTCCCGTTGTTTGTCCGCTGCCATGGTTCAACTCCCGTGCTGAGGCTCCTTGCACCGTCAGTGCTATCAACTCAGCGGGGGCCGGGGGAGAGTTATCGCCTGATTCATCGATCCGGTCAGCGGCCACGCTGACCGCGGTGGTTCTCCGACGGCGACGCGTCGTGCACGGAGCCGTCCGGTCCATCGGCCCGCGGCTGCGTCGGACGCGGCTCGTGTCGCCGGGCAGTCACCCCGTCGCAGGCGGTGCCGCCTGGATCTCGGCGGACCAGGCGCGCGCCGCGACGGTCTCGGGGTGGTCTTCCCCCAAGAGCCCGGCCCGCTGCTCGGCCACCTCACGCGCGCTCTCGGCGGCCTCCTGCCGCTTGCCCTGCGCGTGCTGGGCGCGGCTGAGCTGGATGAGTACCCCGAGGACCAGCGGATGGTCGTCTCCGTAGCCGGCCCGCTGCCCGGCGAGCACCTGGCGGAAGAGGTCCTCGGCCTCGGCGCCCCGGCCGAAGTGCAGAGCCCCTCGCGCACGTGCGTCGCGCGCCCAGATGGTCACAAGGTGCGAGGCGCCGAGGTGCCGTTCGCAGTCCTCGACCAGTTGGCCGGCCGCGATCGCGTAAGTATCGAACTCGTTCTGCGAGAAGCGCAGTTCCAGCATCTCGCAGCGGGTCTTGAGGGTGGCGACGTGGCCGTCGCCCAGCACTTGGCGACGGCCGTCCAGGACCGCTTCCAACAGCGTGCGGGCCTGCGCCAGATCGCCCAGGCGGTGCAGAACCCGCTGCAGTTCGTAGGCCGCGTCCAGCGTGCGCGTGTCGTGGGGACCGAGCGTGCGCGACGCGTCCTGGTGGACCGGCCGCAGGAGGTCGGCGGCTTCGGCGTACCTGCCGAGCCTGAACAGGATGGGTCCCTGGCCCGACCTCGCCTCGATGGCCGCGGGGTGTTCGGCTCCCAGGTGCTCCGTAGCCACCTCGGCGGCGGTGGATGCCAGCGCCAGCGCGGCGGTCCAGTCACCTGCCTCGTACACCAGCCGCGCGACACGCGCGGCGAGCCGCACGGATTCATCGGTCACCAGCCCGTGGCGGCGGGACTGCTGCAACAGACCGGCCACGTGCGGTGCCAGTACCCGGGACACGGAGCGAAGTTCGGGCACCGCGGCGCCTTCCCCCGGCAACGCCGCCTGCAGTAGCCGGCGCGCCGCTTCAGCCAGACGGCCACGTTCCGCGGCGGACACACGCGCCGCGACGCTGTCCAGCAGAACGCCGTGGGCGCTCACGCAACGGTGCCCGTCCGCTTCGACCAGGTCGACCAGGGAGTGGTCCAGGAGCGCGCGCAGGGCCGGTTCCACCTTCGCGGCGGGAAGCGGCGGGTCGAGGTGCTCAAGGCTGACGCCGCCCTGTGCCGCAGGCATCAGGAGCGACAGCGGTACGGGGTCCGCCGCCCAGAACGAGAGCAGTCGCAGCAGACTGGTCGACTCCGGCAGACCGCCTTCCGCCAAGGCGTCCAGGGACAGTTGCCACGTGCGACCCACCAGGTGACGAGAGTGTTCGCCGCCGGCCGCTCCCAGGTCGACCAAAGCTGTCGACTCCTCGTTCAGTCTCCGGTCGTACTCGTCCATCGACCACGACTCCAGTAGCTGGTTCGCCAAATGGGACCCGGCCAGGGTCAACGCAAGGGGCAGGCAGCCCAAGCGCTGCGCAACCTTTCGCGCGGACTCCGGCGCAGCCACATCCGGGGCCAGATCCCGCAGGACCAACGCCGCGTCCTGCAAAGGGAGTACGCCGAGCCGGTGGCTGCTCACCCCGGGGCTCCGCCACAGCGCGGAGGTCGCGTGACGGCTGGTCACCAGCACCGTCCCCAGCGGGCTCGTGCGCAACCACGCACCCTCTTCCAGCACAGCTGGGTCGTCGGCGTTGTCCAACACCAGCAGCCACTGCGTCGCGGAGTGGTCCAGATAGTGCCAGACCAGGTCGGCCGAGGCGCGCTGACCGCTGGCCGCGGCAGCCAGTTCGCCACTGGTGGCGCCCCGGTCGCCCGCCACGGCCAGCATGCCGGCGCGCAGGGACACGTGCTCGGAGGCGTTGACCCACAGACCGACTCGGCCGTGATCCCGTACGGCCTCGGTGAACAGAGCGCGCGCGACGGCTGTTTTACCGCAGCCACCCATGCCGTGCAGGACCTGGATGTCGCCGCCGGGTCCGGCCACGGCGGCCCGCAGAAGGCCCATGACCTCGGTGCGGTCCCGCAGAATCCCGGGCGCGCGACCGACCAGCGGCAGGCGGACGGAGTCGGGAGCGAGGCGCTGCGGCGCGGCCGGGCCCACCGTCTGGCGCCCGAACAGCGGGGCCGAGCCCGGGGCGTAGTGGTGGATGTGCTCCTCGATGTACTGGCTGCCACCGGTCTGGAAGATCCGGGCCTGGCCCGAGGCGCGCCCCTCCATCGACTCCGAGGGGCTCATCGTTCGGTGATGTGCTGATCGCGTCCGGCCTGGTAGACGCGTGCGCTGCCCGACGCCTGGGCCCGCAAATGGATCTGCTGCGCGGCGGGCTCTCCCGAAGGCGACGGGTTCAGTTCGTCCAGGACACGGCGCAGTGCGTCGGCGGCCTCGGGCTGGGCGAGCAGAAATCGGCGTAGACGTCCCTGCCACTCGGCGGTCAGCTCGGCCTCGGACCCGGCGTCACCCGCCTCGCGCGCGAGAAGGAGATCCTCGCGGCCCGCTTCCAGCTCCGCACGGATGCTGTCGGCTCTCGCGGGCTGGAAACGACGCCAGAGTGCGACCACGCCCTCCCTCGCCGCTTCCCAGGCGTTCGTGACCATCAGCGTGGTGACTGTCGTGCCTGCTGTTCCTGCCAGTGCGGCAATCTCCGGATCCATGGTCCCCCCTAAGGCCGATTCCCGATCTTAGGTCCCCGAGCCGGTGCGTGACCGCGCGTTTGTACGCCTGGGGATACGGATCGGCGCCCGCTGCGGCGGTGGCTGGGCACAGCAGTCTCCTGGCAGCGACAGTCCGGCCCGCGGCTTGCTTCGTGAAACCGATCGGTTTACTGTTCCGAACGGAAGGGAAACCGATCGGTTTCCGCGTGCTGGAGTTGGAGAATGTCATGACCGCAATCAACGGTGCAGTCGTCCTGGTGACCGGTGGCGGCAGGGGGATCGGCAAGGCGCTGGTGGAGGGCCTCTTCGAACGGGGAGCGAAGAAGGTGTACGCCACCGCCCGCGACCCGCGGACGATCACGGATGCCCGGGCGGTACCGCTGGCGCTGGAGGTCACCGACCCCACGTCGGTCGCGGCGGCCGCGGAACTGGCCGGTGACGTCACCATCCTGATCAACAACGCGGGTGTCTCCACGCACGCGTCCTTCCTGGACTCGCCGGTCGACGACGTGCGCAAGGACTTCGAGACGAACTTCTACGGGCCCCTGCTCACCGCCCGGGCATTCGTCCCCGTCATCGAGCGCAACGGGGGCGGCCACATCCTGAACGTCCACTCCGTACTGTCGTGGATCGGCCTGGCCGGCTCGTACAGCGCCTCCAAGGCCGCGCTCTGGTCCCAGACCAACTCCCTGCGGCTCGACCTCGCCCCGCGAGGGATCGGCGTCACCGGACTCCATGTCGGATACGTCGACACCGACATGACCGCGGCGATCGAAGCGCCCAAGTCCTCGCCCGCGGGCGTGGCCGCCCAGGCGCTCGACGGAATCGACAGCGGGGCCTTCGAGGTACTCGCCGACGACCTGACCCGCCAGGTCAAGTCCGGTCTCTCGGCCGACCTTTCGGTCCTGTATCCGCAGCTGGTCTCCTGATGCCCGGGCGGTATACCGATCGGTTTCGGGTCGCCGTCCGACGGAGGTAATCTCGCTCCATGGCCACCAGTACGGACAAGGCATCCACGAGGGACCGGCTGCTCGACGCGGCCATGGAACTCTTCTACCGCGACGGTGTCTCCATCGGCGTCGAGGCGCTGTGCCGGGCCGCCGGGGTGTCCAAGCGCTCGATGTACCAGCTCTTCGCGAGCAAGGACGACGTGCTCGCGAAGAGTCTGGAGCGGCGTGCGCCCGAGTACGGGCGAAGGCTCGGCCTCGGCGCGGAGAACGCCCGGCCGCCCCGGGAGCGCGTCCTGTACGTGTTCGAGCAGTTGGAGGAGGCGTCGACGGAGGACGACTACCGGGGGTGTCCGTTCCTGTCGGCCCTGGTCGAACTCAAAGACCCCGAACACCCCGCGAGCGTCGTCGCCCTGCGCGCCAAGGGCGCGCTGATCGAGGCCTTCCGCGTGGAGGCCGAGCGCGGCGGAGCCCGCGACCCTGAGCTCCTCGCCCGCCAACTGACCCTGATCTTCGATGGCGCCAGCGCCCGAGCGGGGGCGAAGGCCGAAAATCTGCAGGGTCTGACCACTACAGCGGCCACGGCGCTGCTCGACGCGGCGGGCATGAAGTAGCGGGCGCGGGCGACGGACGGCGCGTCGGCGTCGCCCGGGCGATCGGGCTGTCGGGGGAGGCCTGGCCGCGGGGAACGGGATCCGTCCGACCCGCGGACAGGGGATCCGGGGTTGGCATCCCGCTGAGCGTGGCTGACGCGAGTGGTCGGCCGGTCCGCATGTCCTGAGTCCTGGCCACAAGAGCCTGCTCAATCCCTCCGCGTGCCGCCGGTGAGTGGCGGTGCATCTGTGCTGTCCGTGCAGTCCGCGTGTTCTTGATGCCGATTTACACTGATTTGGACCAATTTATTTGTGACCCACATCATGTTACCGGAGGTATCTGAAACACGGTGTCGCAGGTAAGTTGCGGGGAACACGCAGAAGTGGAACCACGTGACTGAGTAACTGCCGGCGCCCAGAGGGTCGGCGACAGCCCTCCGCCCCTGCCTCTCCCGGGCGCCCGCGAGTGAGAGTGAGGACCCTCCGCGATGGAGCAGCAGCACGTCGACGTCCTGGTCATCGGCGCCGGAATATCCGGCATCAGCGCCGCATGCCACATACAGCGCGACAACCCCGGCGCTTCACTCGTCGTGCTCGAGCGCCGCACCCGCGCCGGTGGCACCTGGGACCTCTTCCGGTATCCCGGCATCCGTTCCGACTCCGACATGCCCACCTTCGGATTCGGCTTCCGTCCGTGGCGCGACGCGCGCATCCTCGCCGACGGCGCGCAGATCAGGCAGTACGTCGAGGACGCCGCGGCCGACGACGGCGTGCTGGAACGCATCCGCTTCGACCGCCGGGCGATCAGCGCCGACTTCTCGCACGCCACCGGCCGTTGGACGGTCGAGGTCGAGGACGAGAACTCCGGCGAACGCGAAACGTACAGCGCGGGCTACCTCATCGGAGCGACCGGCTACTACGACTACGACAACCCCTACCGCCCGCAGTTCCCCGGCGAGGCGGACTACCAGGGCACCCTGGTCCATCCGCAGCACTGGCCCGAGGACCTCGACCACACCGGCAAGCGCGTGGTCGTCATCGGGTCCGGTGCCACCGCCATCACCTTGCTGCCCGCGATGGCCGACGACGCCGCACACGTCACCATGCTGCAGCGCTCGCCCACGTACATCCTCGCGCTGCCCGAGGTCGATCCGCTCACCTTCGTCCTGCAGAAGCTGCGCGCCCCCGCCCGCCTCACGCACAAGGTCGTCCGCGCCCGCAACATCGCGCTGCAGCGCGGGAGTTACGCATTCTGCCGCAAGTACCCCCGCCTCGCCCGCAAGGCGCTCCTCGGCCTGGTGCGAGCCCAGGCAGGCAAGGGCGTCGACATGCGCCACTTCAGCCCGAAGTACAAGCCCTGGGACCAGCGGCTGTGCGTCGTCCCCGGCGGCGACCTGTTCAAGGTGCTCAAGAGCGGCAAGGCATCGATAGCCACCGACCAGATCGACACCTTCACCGCCGAAGGCATCCGCCTGAAGTCCGGCGAGGAACTGAAGGCCGACATCGTCATCACCGCCACGGGCCTGAACGTCCGCCTCCTGGGCGGCATGGCACTCACTGTCGACGGCAGTCCGGTGGACGTCAAGAACCGCGTCCTTTACAAGGCCGTCCTGCTCGAGGGCGTCCCCAACATGTCTCTCGTCATCGGCTACACGAACGCCTCGTGGACCCTGAAGGCGGACCTGGCGGCCGCCTACACCGCCCGCCTGCTCGCACACATGCGGCGCCACGGGCACGACATCGCCACCCCGCTGGCCACCGGCGGCGACCGCTCGGAGTTCTCCGTCATGGGCGAGGCCCTGACCTCCGGCTACATCGCCCGGGCCAACGAGGTCATGCCGCGCCAGGGCACCCGCGACCCGTGGCGGCTGTGGAACAACTACTACCGCGACCGCTCCCTGCTCAGGGACACCCCCATCGACGACAACTCCCTGCGCTTCGACACGGCGGGTACGCCGCAGTCGGCACGCACGTCCGGTACGGACATCGCCGCCGACACCCAGGAATCGCCCCGCGCCGCCTGACCGTTCGGCCCGTAAGACCACCCCCGCACCCTCGCACCACCGCCCCATCGCACCGGCCCGCGCACCCGCCTCCCCCCTGGCGGCCGAGCAGACAACCGAGGACGAAGATGACTGCGAACCTGACCAGGAAGCTCTACGACGAGCGCCTGCGGACCCTGTCCGAGGGCTCAGTGAACGTCAACTTCAACGCCTTCATCGACATCAAGTGGGACGACCCCGAGTTCGCCGTCGACACCGGCGACCCACGCTGGGTGCTCACCTCCGCGGACGCCCTCGGCGCCCACCCCTGGTACCAGGAGCAGCCGCTCGAGACACAGATCCGCATCGGGATCTGGCGCTGGGCGGTGATCGCCAAGGTGGGCATGCAGTTCGAGAACATCCTCATGCGCGGCGCGCTGGACTACCTCTACGAACTGGGCAACCGGAACGAGGAGTTCAGGTATCTCACCCACGAGATCACCGAAGAGACCCACCACACCCAGATGTTCCAGGAGCTGGTCAACCGCACCGGCGTGAACACCGCCGGCGGAAAGCGCTGGTTCCGCAGGGTCAGCCGTTTCCTGCCGCTCGCAGGCTCCCTCTACCCCGAGGCGTTCTTCACCGGCATCCTGGCCGGCGAAGAGCCCATCGACCACCTGCAGAAGGCGGCCCTGCGCAGCGGCGAGCCGGTACATCCCCTCCCGCAGCGGATCATGCAGATCCACATCGCCGAAGAGGCCCGGCACATCTCCTTCGCCCACGAGTTCCTGCGCCTGCGCGTCCCGCGCTTCGGCAAGGCCCGCCGCGGCGCTCTGTCCGTCCTCTTCCCGCTGATCATGCGCATCCTGTGCGACGTCATCATGATCCCCGACCGGAAGTCCGCCGCGGAGGTCGGCATCCCGGCCTGGGTGGTGAAGGACGTCTTCTGGAAGTCCGAAGCCGGCCAGAAGATGCTCCACGACCTCTTCTCCGACGTACGGATGCTCGCCGATGACATCGGCCTGATGAACAAGGTGTCCCGCCCGGTTTGGAAGGCCCTGCGCATCGACGGCCGCCCGGCGCGCTTCCGTGGCGAGCCCGCTCTGCACACCGACTGAGCGCCCGCAGGCCCTGGCACCGCGTTCCCCCCATTTTTCCCCGAACGGAGACCAGCCGACCGTGCCGTACGTCGTCACCCGATCCTGCTGCGCCGACGCCTCCTGCGTGCTGGCCTGCCCGGTCAACTGCATCCACCCCACGCCGGAGGAGCCCGGCTTCGGGACGGCCGAGATGCTGTACGTCGATCCGCGCACCTGCGTGGACTGCGGCGCCTGCACGACGGCCTGCCCGGTCGACGCGCTCAAGCCTCACACGGCTCTGGCGGAGGGGGAGTTGCCGTTCGTGGAGCTGAACGCCGCCTACTACAAAGAGAATCCGCACAGCGACCGTACGCCCATGTACGTCGTGCCGCGGCAACGCAGCCTCCCCACGGCCGAGTTGTCCGTCGCTGTCGTCGGCGCCGGGCCTGCCGGCCTCTTCGCCGCCGACGAGTTGCTGCGTCACCCGGGCGTGCGCGTCACCGTCTACGACCGGCTCCCGACGCCGTACGGTCTGGCGCGGGCCGGCGTCGCGCCGGACCACCAGGACACCAAGCAGGTCAGCCGGCTCTTCCGGACGATCGAGTCCCAGCCCGGTTTCAGGTATCGCCTCGGCGTCGAGGTCGGCACCCGGCTCACCCACGCCGATCTCCGGCGCGAGCACCACGCCGTGATCTACGCCGTCGGCGCCGCGACCGACAAACGCCTCGGCATCGAGGGCGAGGACCTGCGAGGCAGCGCCTCCGCGACGGACTTCGTCGCCTGGTACAACGGCCATCCGGACCACGCCCACGACGACCACCCCCTGGACACCGAACGCGCTGTCGTCATCGGCAACGGCAACGTCGCCCTCGACGTCGCCCGCATCCTCACCGCCGACCCCGACGCCCTGGCCCGTACCGACATCTCCGACCGCGCGCTCACCGCGCTCCGCGGCAGCAAGATCCGCGAGGTCGTCCTCCTGGGCCGGCGCGGACCCGCCCAGGCGGCGTTCACCATGCCCGAACTCCTCGCGCTCGCCGCCCTCAAGGACGTGGACGTGAGTGTCGAGGGCTGGCCCGACGGCCTGGACCCCGACGCCACGGAGAAGACCCGGCTGCTGTCGCGACTGGCCGACCGGACCCCGGTCCAGGGTCGTCGGCGTATCGTCCTGCGCTTCCTGACCAGCCCGGTACGGCTCACCGGCGAGACCTCCGTACAAGCCCTGGAGATCACCAACACCGCGCTGCACACCGACGAAGACGGCACCGTCCGCGCCCTGCCCACCGGCGACACGCAGACCCTGGAGACCGGCCTCGTCCTGCGCTCCGTCGGCTACCGCGCCCGGCCCGTTCCCGGCCTGCCCTTCGACGAGGACAGCGCGACCGTCCCCCACGAGGGCGGCCGGGTCGAGCCCGGCGTCTATGTCGCGGGCTGGATCAAGCGCGGACCGACCGGCTTCATCGGGACGAACAAGTCCTGCGCCCACGAGACGGTCGAGTCCCTCCTGGACGACGTCGCCGCCGGCCGGCTCACGCAGCCGGCGCGCGGCGTCAGCACGGCGGTGGACGCGCTGGGCCTGGACGCCTGGCGCGCGATAGACCGCGCGGAACGAACGGCGGGTGAGGCGACGGGCCGTCCCCGCGTCAAGTTCACGGACACCGAGTCCTTGCACCGAGCCGCGCAGGCCACCACGGCAGCGCGCGGCTGACACCCAGGACACCCGCAACCGGACCCGGCAGTCGACCACGACCGCCGGGTTCACAGGCCACATCGTGGGGATCAGGGGAGCAGCCCGTGCCCCGTCCCCTCGGAAGTCAGGTCAGCACGTGCTGATACAAGCCCTCTCAAGCGTGCTCAAGCCCACTCCAGATCGGCCACCCGCTGCTGCGGCGACAGCTCCACGCCGAAGTCCCGCAGCGTCGCGTCCAGCACCGCCCAGACCGAACGGCACAGCATCGCGCGCAACTCCTCCTCGGACTGCTCGCGCTGGGCATCGCGCACCCATTGGTCGACCGCGGTGTCCACGAAGCCCACGATCCCCACTGCGACCGAGCGGATCGGCGCCTCCTGTACCCCGAGCGCCTTGAGCACGTCCCCGAACCGCTCGCTCAGCATCAGCGCGATGGCCGTCTTGGTGTCCGCCACCAGCGACCCGTCGCCCATCGAGTGCTCCCCGACGCCCATGTAGGCGTACAGGCGCGGGTGTTGTGCCACCCAGTCCAGATGCGCGCCCACCACGCGTTGCACGGCCTCCTCGATCGTCCCGTCGAAAGTGAGCGTGGGCTCCATCCGCCGCATGAACGACTCCACCACCCGCCGGCGGATCAATTCGTCGAGATTGGCACGGTCCTTGAAGTGCCGGTACAGCACGGACCGTGGCAGATTCACACGCTCCGCCAGCCGCTGCACGCGAAAGCGCGCGCCCTCCTCCTCGATGAGCGCGACCGCCGCGTCCACCAACTCCACCTGACGCTGCGCCTTGTGCTCGTCCCAGCGGGTGGAGCGCCCGTCGATCTGCGGCTCGCCGCCGGTTCTGTCCGCCATCCCGCCAGTTTATCGGCCACCGGAACGCACTGAGCGAGCGTCGTCGGTCTGACGCTCAGGCCGCGCCGGGATGCGCGTGCATCAGGAGGCGCGCGGCTGCGCGTGCTTGGTGTGCGGGTTCGGGCGTACCGAAGACGGCTGCGGTGGTGATCGCTCCTTCGGCGAGGAGGGCGAGCTGATCGGCCAGTTCGGCGGGCCGCCCAGCTGCCGTCACGAGCTGGGCGAGGTAGTCGTGGAAGGCCCTTTTGTGGTGTCGGGCCTGCGCGGCGACATCGGGTGAGACCGCGCCCATCTCACCGAAGGAATTGATGAAGGCGCACCCGCGGTATCCCGGCTCGGAGAACCACTTGTGCAGCCAGTCGAAGACCGCGGTGATGCGCTCTTCGGGGGCCGGCTGCGCCTCGACATGATCGGTGAGTGTCTGCCGCCAGCGCGCATCCCGCTGCCGCAGGAATTGCAGCACGAGCGCCTCCTTGGAGGGAAAGAGCTGGTAGAGGCGCTTGAGGGACACCCCGGAGGCGTTGCGTACCGCATCCATCCCGACCGCCTGGATACCCCGGCCGTAGAACAGCTTCTGGGCTGCGTCGAGCACCCGCTCCCGTACCGCTTCGTCCCGATCCACAATCTGCGCCTTCTTGCCTGGAGAACCAACGTTCTCTACGCTAGCAAGCGAAGACCGAGAACGGTCGTTCTCGCGGAGATTTCCCCAGCTCACCACACCTTCGGTGAGTCCCGGAGCTTTAAGGAACTGAGTCGACATGGCTGACGAGCCCCGCCCCCCGGTGCCGCCGTTCACGCGCGAGACCGCAGTCGAGAAGGTCCGATTGGCGGAGGACGCGTGGAACACGCGGGACCCGCAGAAGGTGGCACTGGCCTACACAGTGGACTCCCGCTGGCGCAACCGCGCCGAATTCGCGACAGGCCGAGACCAGATCATCGCGTTGCTGACCCGCAAGTGGAACACCGAACTCGACTACCGGCTGATCAAGGAGCTGTGGGCCCATGACGGCAACCGCATCGCCGTTCGCTTCGCCTACGAGCACCATGACGACGCCGGGAACTGGTTCCGGTCCTACGGCAACGAGAACTGGGAGTTCGACGAACACGGCCTGATGCGCACCCGTCACGCCTCCATCAACACCCTTCCGATCGCCGCATCCGAGCGAAAGTACTTCTGGCCGCTGGGCCGCCGCGGCGACGACCACCCCGGCCTCAGCGATCTCGGCCTCTGAGGGGGTGCGCAGCGAGCACGTGGTGGTTGCTCTGCGGCCACTGTGCACCCGGGCCAACACAAGTGGCGCGCTCTTCAAGAAGCGGCGTTGCCTACGGCTGATGCCGCCGGCACCACATGCTTCGCAGCTGTTGAGGGATGCTTCCCGCAGGAACCGCTCCGCGATCCGGGCAAGGGACGGCGGCCTCCGCCGGCTCGAGAACCTCCGGTCCTCCGTGCCGTGTGATTCCCACCGCTCGCTGTCATCCGCGAGTCTGTACGGCGCCTTCGGCTCGAAAGAGGGACGGTTCAAGCAGGTCGTCGACCACTGCAGGACGGGGCCGGGCGGCGCCGTCGACGTCATCGAGAACACGACACTCAGCCCTCGGGAGGCAGCGGCCGGCCTGCTGCACGGCTCGATCGACACGCAGGCCGACTCGTCCCGCCCCACCGGCTGCCTGATCGCCCTGTCCGGCACGATGCGGGCACCGGGGGAGGAGCGCGTCGGAGTACGCGCGTCTGTCGCGGAGCGGCGAGGAGCGGACCGGGTGCGCATCAAGGCCTGCGTGGAACGGGTCCTCGCCGCGGGCGGACTCGATACCGACGCCGACGTCGACGGCGTGACCACCATGATCCACAGCTTCCTCCTGGGGCTCTCCACCCAGCCGCGCGACGGAGTGCCCGCTGCGACTCTGCACACTGCGGCCGACGTACCGCTGCTCAACTGGCGCCGCGGATAGTGGAGTCGGCTCGCCGGGCAGCTGCTCGCAGTCCGGTCAGCGTGCGTAGACGGCGACGAAGTCGCGGGTGGCTTGGTGGTAGTAGCGGGTGGGCGGGTTCTCGAAGTCGAGGATGTTGGCGGGTGCGGGGTTGTGTGCGTTGTGGCGTGCGTCGTAGCTCATGAAGGAGGGCCAGGCGCGATTCATGTCGAGCGGCATCGCGCGTACGGCGCCGGCTTGCCGCATGAGGTGGGCGAGTGTGGGGGCGCTGAGGGCCTGGCCGACGACCATGATGATGTCCCCCCGGGCGGTGACTCCGACGCCGGAGCGTTCGACGAACATGCGGGACTGGTCGGTGGCGCCCCACTTGCTGTCGTCGTCGATGTCGTCCACGACCTTGCCCTGGTCCACCATGAGTTCCAGACACTGACGCACGCCGACCACGTCCGGCGTCATACGTACGTCCCGGCCCCAGACCCCGATCTTGATGGAGCCGTCGCGGTAGAAGACCTCGGAGGCCGCACCGTCACGCAGCTCGCCGACGGTCTTGCCGTCGAGGAAGAAGCCGCCGTTGGAGCCGCCGTCGGTGATCTTGAATCCGCCGTTCCAGGTGGCCAGCAGCCCGGTGCGGGAGCCCGGCGGGATGGAGGGCGGGGTGGTGAACGAGCCCCCGGGTTCGCGCAGTCCGGGATGCAGCTGGAAGCGGGTGTGGTTCGCGCTGATCCAGGCGATGGCGGCCTGGTAGGAGGTGTGTTCGCCGTCGGGACGCACGTAGGTGCCCTGGACCAGGGGGCGGCCGTGAGCACTGGCCAGGGTCCGCCACACTCCCTCACCCTTCAGGGCGGGGGAGACCAGGGGCTTCATCGGCGGCCGCAGACGCACGTCACTGGCCGGGGCGGCGGAAGCGGCGGGCACGTTCTTCATCCGGTCCAGAGCGTCCTGGGGCAGTGAGCCGCCGACCTTGGGCGGGTCCATCTTGTACTTGGCGTTCTCCAACTGGTCGACGACGGTGCCCATGTGGTGTTCGCGGGCCCAGCCGGCGAGGCGTGCCGCGGTGCTGTCATCACCCGGGTAGGTGAGAGCGCCGCTCAAGGACCAGCCGAGCGTGCTGAGGGCCAGGACGCCGGTGGCGAGTACGGCCCGGGCGGCCAGCGGGTGACGCCGCAGCCGGCCAACGTTCCGTTTCTTGTCCTTCTGGCCGTCCGGGCCGGGTGGAACCGCAGGGGTCGGGGGCGTGGCGTCCGGCATGGCGAGGCTCTTCTCGTTGCGGGTGGGCAGAGGTGTTGCGCGGCGCTGTTCCATGGGGACGGCTATGCCTCGCTCTGGCGGGAGCGTCTGCGGCGGCCGCGCAGGAGGGCGAGAGGAAACGCGAGTACGGCCAGTGCGACGAGGGCGAGACCCGCAGGGTGATCGAACCGGTCCTCGTCGCCTGGTGTGCCGGCCTGCGGTGGCACACCAGGCGCGCGGCTCTGCCCGCTGGCGGGTGCTGAGAGGGGCTTGGGCGGAGCGCCGTTGAGGAGGGCTGTCTGCCGGGCGTGAGGAGCGGCGGCGAATCCCCAGTCGAGCAGGGATCGTGCCTCGTCGTAGACGGTGTTGGCGGATCCGCTCCGCGGGTTCATGAGCGTGACCAGGATGGTTCTCGTGCCGTGTTGTGCGGCGGCGACGAGCGTGTGTCCGGCGTTCGAGGTGTAGCCGTTCTTCACGCCGATCAGCCCGGGGTACGGGGTGACGCCGTGTGAGCCGACGAGGAGCCGGTTGGTGTTCTGGATCCCGAAGGAGTCCGGTCCGCCGGTCGCGGGAAAGCGGGCGGATTTCGTTCCCATGTAGTGCCGGAAGTCAGGATTCTTCATCCCGGCGCGGGCGATGAGTGCCAGGTCGTACGCGGAGGAGTACTGGCCGGGGGCGTCGAAACCGTCGGGGGAGCGGACTTCGGTGTCGCGGGCACCGAGGCGCCGGGCGGTCCTTTGCATGTCCTCGACGGTGCGGGCCGGCCCGCCGTTCATGCGCGCCAGCGTATGCACGGCGTCGTTGCCGGAGGCGAGAAAGACTCCGCGCCACAGGTCGGCGACGGAGTAGCGGGTGCCGTCGTGCACACCGGCCAGGCTGCTCCCCGCGGCAACACCGGCCACATCGGAAGCGGCAGCACGGTGCACCGCGGAGGCTGACAGCTTGGGCAGGACCGTCAGCGCGAACAACGTCTTGAGGGTGCTCGCCGGTGGCATGCGGCGGTGGGCGTCCTTCGCTGCCAGGACTCGCCCGTCATCGGCGTCGGTCACGATCCAGGACTGCGCCGACACGCGGGGCGCCGCAGGGGCGGCCGGACCGGCATGGTGCGAGGTCTGTGGCGCGGGTGAAGCAGCCGAAG
The DNA here is from genome assembly GCF_040655895.1 of Streptomyces sp. NPDC050264. Taxonomy (NCBI): domain Bacteria; kingdom Bacillati; phylum Actinomycetota; class Actinomycetes; order Kitasatosporales; family Streptomycetaceae; genus Streptomyces; species Streptomyces sp. NPDC050264. Next base: position 159,540 of record NZ_JBFAKV010000012.1, on the reverse strand, counting down.
CTTGAGGTCCTGGCAGCGGGACGAGCAGGACAGCCGCGGCAGCGCAGGTCCCGGTCAGGTGACGCCAAGTCAAGCTTCGGTAATGTGCATGCATTTCGGGCATGGCGGAAACCTATGAGCGGGCAGTGCGCGGCGCTATCGGAACTAGTCCAGATGTGAAAGCAGCGGGCTCCCCGGGTGGGCAGTAACAGCTCCATCACCGCCCCGAGTTCATTGCCGGCTTCCCGCGGTATCGGTCGCGACCCTGGCCCTGGCCCTACGACGAGGCTTTCCGGTGTGTCGTGCGGGTGGGGGAGAGGCCAGTGGGTGAAGGCGACAGATGCAGCAAGTTCCCTCTGGGTTTCGAGCGCGGTGAGCCGTTCGGTGAGGGCCGCGTTTATTGCGCTGTAGGTGTCGGATCCGAGAGTCAGGCGCAAGGGCGGGCTCGGGTGGCGGGTGGTGTCGTAGATGGCGGCGGCGAGCCTGGCGGGATCGCCGGTGAAGGCGCTGTCGTCGGCGGTCTCCAGGTGGTGCCGGGTCCGGCCGACGGCATTGTCATCGACGCCGCCTACCGGCGCCAGCCCACCCAGGTGTGCGAGAAGGTGAACGACCTCCTCGCCCAGCACCCGGCCGCCGAGGCGACCCGGCTGTGGATGGAACACTTCATCCACTACGCCACGGCAAAGAGGGGAATGTCCGAAGGTCTCAACGCGGTCATCGTCTCCGGAATCGACCCGTACTCCGACAGCCGCGCCCTCCTCACCGACGCCGCCCGAGACGGCACCCTGCGCACCGACGTCACGCCCGAGAACGTCCTGCTCCTCATGGGTGGCATCGCCTATTCCGTGCGGCACGGCACCAAGGAGCAAGCCCGCCCGCTCGTCGACCTCTTCATGGACGCACTGACCAAGCACGCGACCGCGAGCTGAACGCGCGCTCCCGAATCGCAGGTCATGCCACTGCTTCGGCCACCAGGGTGAGGGCCGTGTTCCGGGGGCCGGCAGCCGCCAAGGTTCGGGCGAGGCTCAGTCGGATGCAGGAGGCGACGATCGGTACGGCCTTCGACTCCAGCGCGGACTTCCGGTCGGCCGACTTCTGCGTCTCCGGTCGATGTGGCTGCGGAACACGGTACGGGGCGAGGGCCCGGCGAAGGGATGTTCCCGGTCAGCGGGTTCTGCGTGCGGAGCGGGGCCGATCGGGGCTGGTCGGCTCGATACAGCGGGACTGGACGTGCTCGTAGACCATCGTGGTCTGCACGTCGGCGACTTCGCGGCGTTCGGTGAGGCGGTCGATGACGAAGGCGTACACGCTGTCGACGTCCGGGACGGCGATGTGGATGAGGAAGTCGTGGGCGCCGGAGGTGACGAACAGGCCGATCACCTCTGGCAGCCGCGCGGCCCACTCGCGGAATCCCTCGATGACCGGGCGGGCGGGAGGCCGGATGCGTACCGAGATGAGCGCTTGGACGGGCCGGCCGGCGGCGTCGAGGTCCAGAGCCGCGTGGTAGCCGGTGATGACGCCGCGATCGCGGAGCAGCCTGACGCGTTCCAGTGAGGTCGAGGGCGAGACTCCTGCCTTGGCCGCCAGGTCGCGGTTGGTCTGCCGTGCGTCGTTCTGCAGTTCCCGCAGCAGCGCCCGGTCCAGTGCGTCAAGTTCCATGAGATCCACCGTATGCCAGACGAAGTTCGGCAGATGGATGGCCCTACCGGATTATTGCCCCGACCGGTGCGGTGCCCACAGCACGGGAAGTGGGCACCGCCCAGCCCTGCTCGTCCCACCACCAGGGCTACGCATCAGGGCCGGCTTCTCACCTGTTGCTCACGCGCCGGCCCCGATCCACGTACGTTCAGTAATCCCAGACGGCCGGTACGAAACGGAAGGCGTCCCCGGCGACCGCCACGCGGCAGACGGACGGGAACGGCAGGTGCGTGGCCACCAGTTGCTCGCCCCGCTCCGCCAGCTCCGTCAAAAGACGGACCCGGACGCGGGCCGACTCCTCCGGGTCGTGGTCGAAGCCGTTGTGCCAGTCGGGGCAGTCGAACCCGGGCTGGAAGACCGCATCGCCGGCGAACGTCAGCCGGTCACCGCCGGACTCCAGGCGGATGATGCTGTGGCCGGGGGTGTGACCGCCGGTGCGACAGATCATGACCCCCGGCGCGACCTCGTACTCCTTCTCGAACGGCCGCAACTGGCTGCGGTACACGTCCAGGAACCGCGCCGCGGTCGTTCGCAGCACGTCCGGCACCGGTGTCGGCATGGCGGTGCGCGAGAAATCGGGTGCTTCCCAGAACTCGGCCTCGGCGGACGCCAGGTGGACCCGCAGGTCCGGGCGCAGCCGGCCCCTCAACCCCTCGACGAGCAGCCCGCCGATGTGGTCCATGTGCAAGTGGGTGAGTACCACGTCGGTCACGGACGCGGGATCGATCCCGGCGGCGTCCAGTCGCATGGCCAGCTGTCCGGCCCGCGGGAAACCCGGGAACTCCGTCCCCAGCCCGGAATCGACGAGGATGGTCCGTCCGCCGCTGCGCACCACAGCCACATTCAGCGGCCAGTCGAGCGTTTCCGGTGGCAGGAACTGGTCTCGGAGCCAGGCCGACAGGTCGGCCGTGGCGGCGTTGGTGGCCATCGTCACGGCGGGGATCGGAAGCACCCCGTCGCTGATCACCATCACATCGATGTCGCCGACCTTCAGCGCGTAGCGCGATGGAACCAATTCGTCATGCCTCGGTGCACCGGGGTGGGCGATGTTGACTTGGCTCATGTTGTTCTCTCCTCTGGCAGAGCGTTGACCGAAGACGTCGACGGCGCCATGGGTCACACCGTTCAGTCATCCCTTAGGACCGGACGGCACCCTGGTTTGTGACAGCCCCCCGCTTCCCCGCCCCCGCCTCGGCCGACCGATCGCGCCGAGAATCGGCCCAAGAGCTGCCCCGGAGCGGCCACATCGGTCACGTTTGCGCATGTGAGCGGCGCCTGTGCGGCCGGGACCGCCGGCCGGCGCGGCGTGTTCGGAGCCGGGACAACCGATCGCCTGCACGTCGATGCTCCCGTACGGTGCGGGAGTTGTCGGGGCGGAGAGGCGGTTCGGAGCGTGACACCCAGGACAGTGACGCGGGAGCGGTTGGCGGGTGCGGCGCGGGCCGCGCTGGGCGGCGGACGGCGGCTGGAGGCCGTCGAGCGAGTCGCGGGCGGCAGTAAGAAGGGCGTGTACCGCCTGGCGATGGACGATGCGTCGACCGCGATCGCCTACCTCTGGGACGACGCAGAGAACTACTGGCCGGCGGCCGAGGGCGATGACGACCTCACCGACCCGTTCTCGCCCGGCCTCGGGCTCGACCTGTTCGAGGCTGCGCACGCGCGGCTGGAGGCGCTCGGTGTCCGCGTTCCGGCGATCCGTCTCGTCGATCACGAGGGTGCCCACTACCCGGCTGACCTTGCGATCGTCGAGGACCTTCGGGGCGAGAGCCTGGAGGAGTTGCTCGCGCGCGATCCGCGCGCGGCCGCACCGGTCATGGCCCGGCTCGCGGAGTCGCTGGAGGCGATGCGGGACCACCGGGCGCGGGCGTACGGGAAAGTGGCTGTGGTCGACGGTGGCGGAACGTCGCGCGGTACGTCGTGCGAGGGAGTGGTTCTCGACCGTGCGCTACGGGACCTCGACGAGGCCGCCTCGCGCGACCCGAGGATCGCGGGCGCCCGCGACCGGCTGGAGGAGCGGCTGCTGGGCCTGGCGGCCGCGGTGCGGCCGCGCGCCGAGTACGCGGTCGTACACGGCGAGTTGGGGCCCGACCACGTGCTGGTGGATGCGGACGGGAATCCGGTGACGATCGACATCGAGGGATTGATGTACTTCGATGTCGAGTGGGAGCACGTGTTTCTACGAATCCGCCTGCACGAGGCCTATCGGCCGCTGGGAGTGGACGGATTGGACGAGGACCGGCTCGCTCTCTACATGCTCGCGCAGCGACTGTCGCTGACGGCGGGACCGATGAGGCTGCTCGACGGCGACTTTCCCGACCGCGCCTTCATGGTGGGCATCGCCGAGCACAACCTGAAGCAGGCGCTGGAACTGGTCCGCGACTGAATACCCGAGTAAAACCCAGACCCGCGTGTGCTGACTACGCTGGTATTTCTTTGTGACCGTCCGGGGAGCAGCGTGCCGCCATCGTTTGTCCATCAGATCACCAAGTACGACCCTGCCGATGCGGATGAGCGCGGGAACTATGTGGGGCCCGAGGACACGGTGAGCGACCATGGGCCGGTCGAAGCGGCGTACCTGGAGGCGATCGCCGCGTTCGCGCGGTCCTCGGGCATCGACCGGCTGGAGATCCGTGAGCCCGAGGTCACCGGCTTCGTCAACTTCGGCCTGGAAACGCCGGTTGAGGGACACGGCCTCGCCGGGCTTTTCCCGCCCGACCTCACCGGCTACCACGACGGCGCCGAGGTCTCCCTCCCGGTCGCTCTGCAATTGGTCAGAGCCATGCTCCGCGACGAGGGCGCCTGGTGCCGACTGGAGGCCGGGGACGTGTTCACGGTGCACGTCGGATGGGATCAGTACGTGTATGTGGGCAGCGACCAGTCCTGCGAGGACGCAGTGGCCCGTACCCGCGAGCTCGGTCTGTTCCCGCGGCGACTGACCGCCTCCCCCTACGCGGCGGAGTTCGACGAAAAGGACGAGAAACCAGCCGCCGACGAGGCCTTCTGGGCAGACGTGGGCACGGAACTGACGGCGCGACAGTCACTTCTCCTGGAGGAGACCTACGTCCTCAACGCCACACGCTGGCACCGGCTCACGAACGACACCCTCGACGCCGTACGCGCCGGCCTTGGTCCGCGCGCCCTGCTGACCGTGTGGCCCGACCTGAGCACCGACGTCGACGCGGTCCTCGCCGCGCTGCCCGAGGACAGCTCCGTGGACTTCGTCTGGGAGACACCGGACGGCACGCTCCGGCACGCAGTCGTCGACGACACCGAGTACCAGCAGCTCGCCGCCTCGACGGCGGACGCGCGGGCGGCCTGCGCCCTGCCCCTCACACAAGACGACCGTCATCCCCTGCTCCGCGCCGTCCTGCCCGACAACGACGGCATACTGCGCGCCCGTTGGTGATTCGGCGCACGGCGCCCCTGACTGCCCCGGATCTATCGGAGACAGGCAGATCGGAGAGCATGGCTGCGATGTAAGTCCGGTGAGGTGAGCACGGCGTGGAACACACACGCCGGGTGTGCGTGATTCGCATGAAATTGCCTGCGGCCCGTACCGCTCCACTGGGTGTGACCGCAGGCATGATGTAGGCCATGACTCACGCCGCCCGTCGCATGTTCGAGCTCCTGGAGCCGATCTGCCTGGTCACCTTCTTCGCTGACGAGTGCAACGAGGAGTTGGCCGCGCTCGGTCACCGCACCTACTGGGACGGTTACTTCGCCAGCCGCGCGGCGCCGTTGGGGCGGGTGTCGGCGCAGGTCGTGCACGCGGCCTTCTACAATTTCGCCGACGGGGAGGCCGCCCGGCACATCCCGAGCGCGTGGGAGACGATCCCGCCCGAGGCGTCCGTCGCCGCGCGCGAGCGGGGCAGCGCGGCCTCCCTGCGGCGGATCCTCGGCGCGGAGCTGGCCGGCTCCCCGGGTCTGGTGCGCGTCGCCGACCTGACCACCAAAGCCGCGACGAACGCGCCCGCAGAAGGCCGGGTGATGTACGCCGGGATGCGCACCCTTGCGGTGCCCAGTGACCCGGTCGCCCGGCTGTGGCATTCCGCGACCATGCTGCGCGAGCACCGCGGCGACGGGCACATCGCCGCACTCGTCGGCGCGCGCATCGGCGGCACGGAGGCCCATGTCCTCTCCGCGCTGGCGCAGGGCATCCACCCGGCGGAGTCGTTCGGACGCATCCATCACCTGCCGAAGGAGCGGCTGGCCGCGGTCATGGACGGCTTGCGCGAGCGCGGATTGATCGACACCGACGGTCAGTTCACCGATGCCGGCCGAGAGACCAAGCACCGCATCGAAGCCCTCACCGACGAACTCGCTGCCCCGCCGTACGACGCTCTGTCTCCCGTGGAGCTCGACGAGTTGGCCGCCGGGCTCGAACCCATCACCGCGACGCTGGTGGCCGCGGGATCGCGGTGACGGGCAGCGGCCGGGCCCGTGAAACTCCCACGCGGAGGTTCTCCATGTTTCATCAACGTGTGTCCATGACCGAGGACATATGGGTGGGAGTGAGGGAGCGGGTGCTCCAGCTGGCCGAACACCCCGGAGCACACAAGGTTTTCGGGGCGCCGAGCCACGGTTTTCGGCTCGGCCCGGTCATGGGCGAGGACGAACTGGCAGCTCTGGAAGCCGACTTGGGTGTCAGCCTGCCGGTCCAGTACCGGAGTTTTCTGCTCTGTGTCCCGACTACGGTCTGATGACGCCGATTTCGGGTGACGCCGGGTGGCAATGGCGGGGCATCGGACTTGCCGTCCCCGCGCAGACGACCACCGCCGAGTTCGCCGGACGGCCCTTCGTGGCCGAGGCACTGCAAAGCGAGCTCGACTCGCTCGAGACGCAGGAGCCCGAGGAGGACGCTTTCGAGGCCGACGACGCGTTCCACCGCGCGTACGTGGCCTGGAACACGCGCTACGAGGAGCTGAGTGACGCCCAGGAGGCAGGCGCGGTGTTTCTCAGCGAGCAGGAATGCGGGTATGCGTCGCTGCTGGTCATGTTGGGACCGAACCGGGGTGCCATCTGGGAGGACCTGAGGCCGGCAGACTGAGGAATCGAGCCGTCCGGGTACGACTTCGCGCACTGGTACCGGAGGTGGCTGGAGCGTACCGAGCGGCAGCTCGATGTCATCGCGCAGGAGCAGGAGCAGGAGCAGGAGCAGGAGCAGGAGCAGGAGCATCCGGGCCGGGCTTGAGCGATGCCGCACAGGACGGAACGGGCGACGCTTTCGCGCTCGGCAGTCAGGAAGGCTGCACCTCGTCGAAGAGGGCGAGGGCTTCGGAGGGGTCCGGGCTCACGAGGTGTTCCAGACCGGCCATCGTGATGGTGGCCCACCTGCCGGCTCGTGCCCACATCCGTTCCTCGAAGGTGCGGACGGCCTTGTCCAGATCATCCAGATCTCCCGGGCCGGGGACGGCGGCGATGGACTCGGCGAGTTCGGCGCCTTCCAGCATCGCGAGGTTGGCGCCCGCCCCCAAAGGGGGCATCAGGTGGGCGGCGTCCCCCAGCAGCGTCACTCCGTATACGTGGGTCCAGGTGTGGGATGCGGGCAGTGCGTAGAGCGGGCGGCGCGCGAAAGCCGTGCCGTGCCGGAGGAGGTCGAGGACGGGAGCGGCCCAGCCGTCGAACAGAGCCAGCAGGTTCGACCGTGCTGCCTCGACGTCGACCGGGTCCACGTTCGTGTGCAGGTCCTGCGGTCCCCGGAACTGGGCGTACACCTTGACGTGGCCGCCGCTGCTGCGCTGGGCGACGAGCGCGCGGTTCACGCCGTACACAGCCACGGAACCGTCGCCGATCAGTCGGGCGAGGCCGGGGTGGCGGGTGTCGACGTCGTCCAGGGAAGTCTCGACCAAGGTGACGCCGGTGCAGTGCGGCGTCACCGACGACACTGCCGGGCGGACCCGGGACCAGGCACCGTCCGCGCCGATCACGAGGTCGAACGTCTCCTGTCGCCCGTCCGCGAACCGGACCAGTACGCCATCGCCATCCCGGGCCGCCGGCACCACCTGCGTCACGCCCCGCCCCCACTGGACGTCGAGAGAGCCGAGCAACAGGTCGCGGAGTTGCCCGCGGTCGATCTCGGGATTGGCCCGGTCGTCTGGACGAGGTCGCCAGTCGCGCAGGACGGTCCCGGTCGTGTCCAGGATGCGCATGGCCTGCCCCTCGGGACGGGACAGCGCGCGGAACTCCGCCAACAGGCCCGCCTTCTCCAGCGCCAGCTGGCCCAGCCCCTCGTGCAGGTCCAGCGTGCCGCCCGCGGGACGGGCGTCGCGTGCGGGATCGCGTTCCAGGACGGTCACAGGGTGACCATGGCGGTGCAGAACACGGGCGAAGGTAAGGCCCGCAGGGCCACTGCCGACCACGGCGATACGGTGCCTCATATCGATACACTGTATTTCTCCAGTACGCTGCACCGCAACGGTACGGTGCCCCTATGACTGTCTGGGATCGTCCGGAGCCGCCGGCTCGCCCCGTGCCGCTCGACCGGGAGCGGATCGTCGCTGCCGCCATCGCGCTGGCCGACGAGGGCGGGCTGGAGGCGGTGTCGTTGCGCAAGGTCGCCGCCCGGCTGGACGCCGGCCCGATGCGGCTGTACCGACACATCTCCACCAAGGAAGAGCTGTTCGACCTCATGGTGGACGAGGTTCAGGCCGAAATTCGCCCCGTGGAGCAGCCCGGCGACTGGCAGGAGGCGCTGCGCGTCCTCGCCCAGCGCACCAGGCGGGCCGCTCTCCGCCACGAATGGCTGGCCGACCTGCTCGGCGGCCGCCCGACCCTGGGACCGAACGGCCTCGCCGTTGCCGAGTCCACGCTGTCCGCCCTCGACGGCCTCGCCGACCTCGACACCGTCATGCGCGCCGTGGAGACCGTCAGCGCCTACTTCACCGGCGCGATCAGGCGCGAGATCGCCAACCTGCGGGCCGAGCGCGCCACGGGCCTGTCCAAGCACGACTGGCAGCGCGCCAGCGGCCCGCATATGACGAAGATGCTGGCCACGGGCCGCTTCCCGGCGCTGACCAAGGTCGTGTACGACGGCACGGACGTGGACGCCGAGACATCCTTCGCCACCGGCCTCGACTGGGTCCTCGACGCCGTGGCCGCCAAACTCACCCGGCCACCGGCGTGACACCCGGCTAGCGCCCTTCTGCTGGATCTCCGCGGCGTCGCGGCGTTCGGCTTCTCTCACTTCCGGCGCCGCCGGGCCCAAGTGGCGGTAAGCGACTTGGATGTGGGCTGCGTCCCCGAACAAGCACGCCGCGTGGATCACGGGTGAATCTACGCAATGACTCGCTCGCAGTGCTCCCAACCCACTCAGGTGGCGGGTTGGGAGGAAGGGCTGATCAATCGCCGCGCGACACACGGGCAACTGCCGCCAGTTGTCCAGAAGTTCCCCGGGATGGGGACTGCCTGACGACCGACCACAGCAACCAGCTCGGCGTGCTGGTCGGGCGGCCGCGCCAGCGGCGTCGGGCGAGTGCCCCGCCGGCGTGCCGGGTCAGGCGAGGGGCTCGTGGTTGACCCAGATCGCCTTGTACGGGCGGCGGGCCTGCCAACCGCCGATGAACTCGCCGACACCGGGGAGGGCGAAGGCGGTGTTGAGGGCTTCGAGGTCAGCCATGCCGAACTGGACGACGGCGGAAGCGACGGCCACCGGGGCGTGGTCGTCGCCGGGGACGCGGAGATGGTGGCGGGCGGCGAAGGACTCGAAGGCGCCGGTGCCCATGGTCAGCTCCTCAAGCCCCTTCAGGTACTCGTCGAGCTCGTGCGAGGGAATCGGTTCGTCGAAGGCAACGATCATCGTGTGGTGAATCATGCCTCGATTGAACTGGCCGTTCTTCGGGAAGTCCAAGGCCGGTAGATTCTGGATCCATTCCTTCACGGAATGGATGGAGCCGTATTCTGGCGGCATGGCCGAGCTGGAGACCCGCGAACTGGAGTACTTCGCCGCACTCGCCGAGGAACTGCACTTCGGGCGGGCGGCGCAGCGGCTGGGGATCGCGCAGCCCGCCTTGTCCAAGGCGGTGCGGCGGCTGGAGGACCGGCTCGGGGTGGCGCTGGTGGAGCGCTCCAGCCGGCACGTCGCCCTCACCTCCGCCGGAAGGGCCCTGCAGTACCACGGCCGGCATGCGCTGCTCGCCGTCGGGGCGGCGGCCGAGAAGGCCCGTCGGGCAGGGGAGCGGGAGACCCGGCTGCGTCTGGTGATCAAGCCCGGCGGAGACGCGGACCTGCTGTCCGGCATCCTGGCCGCCTACTCTCGCCGACCCGACGCCCGCCAGGTGGACATCCTGTTCGGCGGGTCCACCGACCGCGCCGATCATGTGCGTGACGGCCGGGCGGACGTGGCGCTGTTGTATGTGCCGTTCGACGACCTGACCGGGCTGGATCACGAGACCCTGATGGTCGAGGGCCGGGTGGCGATCCTGCCGCCGGACCACCGGCTCGCCGGCCGCGGCGAGGTGACCCTCGCCGACCTGGCCCACGAGACGATGCCGCGCTGGAAAGGTGTCCACGGCAACGGGCTGCCCGGCATCGAGCCCGTCGCCGGGTCCGGCCCCGAGGTCGCCGATGGTGCCGAGTTGACACATATGGTCCTGCTGGGACGAGCGATCGCGGTGCTGCCGCGCTCGCTGGCCCGGCCACTGCATCCGGGACTCGTTCATGTTCCGGTGGCCGACGCACCGCGGAGTGCGCTGGTCCTCGCCTGGGGGCAGGAGGACCGGCGGCGACTGGTCGCGGACTTCATCGCCTCAGCGGTGGAGGCGGCGCTCGCGTCATCGGCCTGATCCGGTTTCGACTGATCGAGACATCGCAGCACCGTATCGCGAGGGAAGAGGGCAACCCTTCGAACTTCCAAGGTTCTAGTAGGACTCCGTGAGGTCTTCCTGTCGGGCCTGTTCAGGAGCATGTCGGGTGTGTGGACGCACATGAAGTGAACCGTGTCCGGGCGAAGTTGGCGTGCTTCGTTGCGGATGTGTTCGCCTCGGTGCCGCGCAAGGACCAGCGGGCCAAGGGCGACTGCTGTCTGCGGGGACTGATGCTGGACGGGCGCCGCAAGTCCATCCAGGCCATGGCGGCGCGGCTGGCGGACGGCAATGAACAGAACCTGCAGCAGTTCGTGAACCAGTCCACGTGGGGCCCGGTGCCGGTGCAGTGGCGGATCGCTTTCGGACGGCGTTCGCGGGCTCATCACCGAGCCGGCCAAGCCAGTGATCAGGTTCAGCGAGCTTGCCGAAGTCGTCCTGCGGCACCCCATGGTCGGGGTTCTGCTGGTACTCAACGTCCCACGTTGCCACCCCCACCATTGCCCACCCAGTTGACCGCGCTTGTGCCGCACCGGTCAGGACCGCGTGAGGGGGGAGGGCGTGACGGCGATGGGCGGATGGGAGATCTCAGCGAGCAGGTCGGTCCCGGCGCGCAGTACCTCATGCGTAGTGTTCCGACTCCCTGGCGTCCGGCCAGGGAGCCCGCGCAAGAATTCGTTTGGCGAGGCTCGGCGGCCACTGCTACTTTTCCGGAGGCCGTGCGAGAGAACGAGGAGGTGGTACCCGTGAACGTATTCAGCTGGGTGCTCTCCTCCGGGGTCACGGTCGGGCGATAGGTCGTCCGGGAGCGCCGTTCAAGGCACTTCCGAAAGGCACGACCATGCACTTCACTTCTGAACAGCGGCTCGATGGCGGCGTCATCGAGCGGGAATTCACCCTCGGTGAGATCCCGGGGATCCTGTGGACGCCCGTAGCCGCATCCGTATCCGCGCCGGTGCCGCTGATCCTGCTCGGCCACCCCCCGCTCGGACTGCGCAAGATGTACCCCCGGCTGGCGGGACGGGCCCGGCACGCCGCAGCGGACGGCTTCGCCGCGGCCACCATCGAGCTCCCCGGAAGCGGTGACCGGCCCCGCCTGGCCACCGTCGAGCAGGCCCGTGTCGACCTGCGCAGGGCGTTGAAGGCCGGTGAGCCGGTCGCCGACGAGATCATCGACGCCCTCGTCCTCCCGCTCGTCGAAAAGTCCGTCCCGGAATGGCAGGCAGCCCTGGACGCCCTCCTGTCGCTGCCCGAGATCGGCGGCCCGGTCGGGTACTCGGGGGGAGTGATTTCGATCGGGACCCGGCTGGCGGTCGTCGAGCCGCGCGTCTCGGCCGCCGTTCTGTTCGCCGGGAGTTTCGTGCCACGTGTCATGTTCGAGGAGGCCCGCAGGGTCACGATCCCGCTGCACGTCCTGCTGCAGTGGGACGACGAAGGCAACGACCGGCAGGCGGCCCTGGACCTGTTCGACGCCTTCGGTACCAAGGAGAAGACGCTGGACGCCAACATGGGTGGGCATACCGGCGTTCCGCAGTTCGCGGGAGACGCCGCGGCCCGGTTCTTCACCCGGCATCTGAGTTAGCCGCCGACCGCCCCCGCCATCAGGTCCACGGCAGACGGCGGGCGGAGGCGACCAGGACGCCGCTCATCGAGGACAGTTCCAGGTTCCGGGCTGTCCTCGACGGCGGTGGCCAACAGAAGGTCCAGAGGCGGGTCAGGGCAGGCCGGGGCGCGGGGCGATCGCGGGGCAGGAGCCGCCAGGGTCAGCGCCTGCGGCCGGCGCGCAGTTCCAGCCGCTCCCCTTCGAACCGTGCGCGGAAGTCACGGTCGTGCGAGACCGCGACCACGGCTCCCGGGTACGCGACCAGCGCGGCCTGCAGGTCCTCGACCAGGTCGAGGGCGATGTGGTTGGTCGGCTCGTCGAGGACGAGGAGGTCCGCGGGCCGGGTCACCAGGATCGCGATCTGCAGCCGCCGCTGCTGTCCCGCGGAGAGGGCGGCAACCGGAACATGTAGGTCCGCCGCACGGAACAGCCCCAGGGCCAACAGCTGTTCGGCGTACTCGTCCGGTGGTCCGGGCCGTCCGGCGGCGAACGCGGCGAGCAGCGGCAGCCGGGTGGAGTGCGCGGGCAGTTCCTGCGCGAGGTAGCCGATCCGCGCCCGGCGGCGGACCACGCCCGCGTCCGTCTCCCGGTCGCCCGACAGGACACGCAACAGCGTCGTCTTGCCCGCACCGTTCTCGCCCGTGACGAGCAGCCGCTGTCCGGGTGCGATGGCCAACTGCCCTTCCAAGCGGAGGCGTTCACCGACCCGTACGTTGTCGAGCTCGACGAGAGAACCTTGATCCGGGCCGCTGTCCGCCACCGGCAGTGCCGTCGTGAAACGCAGCGGTGCCGGCGGCTCCGCCACCGGGTTGCGTCGCAACTGGGCCAGACGCTCCCTCGCGGAGCGCACCTGGCCACCGAGCTTCGCCTCGCTGGACCGGCGGTGCTTGCCGAAACCCTGCTTCGGGTCGCGGCCGGTGGTGGCGAGCCGCCGGTCCGCGGCCGCGACCAGTTCCTCCGTGCGGGCCACCTCCTCGACCCAGTCCGCGTGGCGCTGTTCCGCTCCGCGCCGGGCGGCGGCCTTCGCGGCGCGGTAGCCGGCCCAGCCGTCGCCGTACCGGCGCACGGTGCGCTCGTCCCGGTCGACCTCGAGGATCGTGGTGGCGATGCGCTCCAGGAAGTCGCGGTCATGGGTGACCGCGACGATGGTGCCGCGGTGCGCGCGCAGGTGTCCCTCCAACCAGTGCACGGCCGCCGCGTCGAGGTGGTTCGTCGGTTCGTCCAGGAGCAGCAGTTCGGGGGCGGCAGCCAGGACGCAGGCGAGCGCGAGCCGGGACTGCTCGCCGCCGGAGAGGGAGCCGAGCGGGCGCTCCCGGGTGATCCGGGCGAGCCCGAGCCCGTGCATCGCGGCGTCCACACGGGCGTCAGCCTCGTAACCGCCGCGTTGCTCGTAGGCGGTCAACAGCTCTCCGTACGCGTCGAGTTCCGCGTTCGACGCGTCGGCGAGGGACACCTCTGCCGCCCGCAACTGCTGCTCCATGTCGCGAAGTTCGGACAGTGCGAGGTCGACGGCGTTCTGCACGGTGCAGGATGCATCCAGGTCGAGGGTCTGGGCGAGATGGCCCATGCCACCGGGGAAGCCGACGGTGATCTCCCCGGCGTCCGGCATCTCGGCTGCGGCGAGCAGCCGCAGCAGGGTGGACTTGCCGGAGCCGTTCTCCCCGACGACGGCGGCCTTCTCGCCCGGCCGGACGGCGAAGGAGACCTGGTCGAGGACGGTGCGGGTGCCGTAGGACTTGGAGACGTCCTTGACGGACAACTGGGCCACGGCGACGGGTAGGGCGGTAGGGGCGCGATCGCGCATATGACTTTCCCCAGGCATGCGAAGGGTCTACGGGCTGCAGAAACGGCGGCGTCGGCCGTGCCCGGACTCAGACGAAGAAGTAGAGGAAAGCCATGCCCACAACGTAACAAGACGATGCGTCTCGCCGCAACCCGTGTGTGCCGAACGGACGGCGACCGCCCCGCCCGCCGCCGAGCGCCTGCACACATGTGTCCGGGACCACCGACCATGAGGTGGCGGTCCCGGACACACTGATTCACACCCGGAGCGGTGACTCAGCCGATGGAAGCCCACTGCTTCCAGTAGGTCGCGTCACCGAAGGCGACCCTGTTCTTCAGGGTGCCGTCCCCGTTGCCCGCGTTCAGCCACAGGCGGTTGGACGTGTCGCGCGAGAGCAGGTCGTGCTTGCCGTCGCCATTGACATCACCCGCGCCGATGACGTCCTTGTACGAGGAGCCCCAGTCCTTGAAGACGCGGACGCGGTCCTTCAGCTTGCCGGTGCGCAAGCCGTCGTAGCGCCAGAGCACCCCGGACTTGTCGAGGGCCAACACATCGCCGAGACCGTCGCCGTTGAGGTCGCCCGCGCCGATGACCTTCTTGTAGCCCGTCCAGGCGGAACGGATCTTCACACGCGCCTCGAAACCGCCCGCGCCGTCGTGCGTGTAGCGGTAGACGTGCCCGGTGGCCTTGTCACGGGCCAGCAGGTCGGGGCGGCCGTCGCCGGTCTGGTCGCCGCTCGCGAGCAACGTGTCGTAGTGACTCCAGTCGCGGGCGAGCCGCTTGTACGCCGAGTCGGGCGCGGGCAGTCCACCCGCGCACACCGGGGTGTACAACCGGGCCTCGCCCTCCGGCATCCGCACGATCAGGTCGTTGCAGCGGTCGCCGTCGAAGTCGCCGAACGGCACGACCCTCGCCGTGTCCTTCCATGGCGACGCGTAGAAGGTCTCCGTCGGGTTGGTCGTGTCGCCCGTGTAGAGCTTCATCGAGTCGCTGAACGACAGGCCTACGACATCCCCGCGGGTGTTGTCGGCGTAGTCGTGCCACTTGGGCGTGGAGCGAGTACCCGTGGTGGCGCTGTACGAGGCGCGCGTGCTGGCGTCGGTGGCCGACTGCGTCCACACGGCCACCGGCCGGCCCTTGCTGTCGAAAGCCACGCGGCCGGTGCTCGCGGTGTCCTTGGTCTGCGCGTTGAGCGTGCGCGGCTTTGCCACGTCACCGCCCTCGACGGTTTGCGCTACGAAGTCCTGGCGCAGGGTGTCACCGAGTTCGAAGCGCTTCTGCGTGTACGTGACGACGACCGCGCCACCGCTGGTCGCCGCGGAGCTCAGGGAACCCGAGGCGACGTTCGACGCCAGCTTGCGGGTGGCGCCCCAACTGCCGGACGCGGCACGGCGGGTGGCGACCCCCGGAGCGCCGGAGCCCTGCATGCCGACCGCGGTGACGTCACCGTTGGCAGCTGTGTGGAGTTCGGCGGGCGCGTACGGCTGGGCGCCGACCCCGGTCGACTCCGTGGGTCCCCATTCCGAGGCACCCGCCGGCTTGCGCGCGTAGTCACCCTGCGCGAGGAGGTGGAAGCCGCCCTGCGGATGAGCGGCCAGGGTGACCTGTTCGGGCTTCTCGCCGAGCTGGGGCACGTCGCGCGGCTTCGTCCAGGCGGCATCGGCGCCCGAGGCCTTCTCCAGATACTTGTAGTACCACTTGTACGCCGACGGGTCCGGGTGGACGCCATCGCCCGTGTAGTGACTGTTGCCGCCCCAGAGCACGCCGACCGTGCCGGCCGGGTCGACGGCGACACGCATGTCGTACAAGGAGTAGCCGTAGACGTTGTCGTCGCGGACGATCGGGTCGGGCAGCCGGTCGAGGGTCTTCGGCGCCGACCAGTCACCGCCGGTCTTGGACCGCTCCACGACGGTCAGGCGGCGCTCCGCGTCCATCCATGCGACGGCCTGGTGGCCATTGGCATTGGCCGCCAGAGTGGTGACCTGGGTGCGGTAGGGGACGGAGTCGCCGGCCAAGGTGCCGGTGGTGACGGTCTCGGCGGGCATGAATTCGCCGCCGTCCGGCGCGAGACGCGACATCTTCAGCGTGCCGGCCCCACCGTCCGTCGCGCCCTCCCACCAGAGCAGCGAGACGGCGCCGTCGTCGGTGCGCTGCAGCGTGGCGGCCGGTGCGGGAGTGGCCGCGCCCCAGGTGGTGCCGCCCGCGGGGCGCACGGACAGGACCGTCTTGCCGTCCCGCGTGAAGAGCCCGGCCACGCTGCCGTCACGAGCCGACTTCAGGTCGACGACGCCGGTGACTCCGGCCAGTTCCTTCGGCGCGGTCCACGGGCCGATCCCGGCCGGAACGACTGCTGTCGCCGACGCGGGTGCCGCCTGGGCGTACGGCGTGACGACGCCCAGCGCGAGCGCCGACACCAGCACGCTCTGCGGAAGCGTGCTTCTCAGAAGCATGCGAGATTGCCTGGTCATGCGAGTGAGCCCCCCCGGGCTTGAATCCCTCCCGGCGTCATGCCGGCAAAGTAGGAGAAGCGTATAGCAGTCACGATCATGGCATCCGTGGTGATGCGGACAGGGTGGGCGCGGGCTCCGGGGGCGCGCAACGACCAACCTCACGCCCCGAGTTCGGCGCAACGCGTCTCAGAAGTGCGCCTCGTGAAGGCGCGCGCAGGCGGTCATGGTCGTGCTCGACGCGTGGTGGAGGGTCCCGGAAACCGAACGGCGCATTCCCCGACTGCTCAGGTGACCGGCGGGCCAAGGACGAAGGCGGAGCGCGGGCCTGCTTTCCGGCCGGGTGCCCTCTCACTCCGAGACGGCCCGCCGCCCAACTCGCCGTGCTGTGGCGGTTTCCGGCATGGCCGGGGGACTCGTTCTCGGGTGTGGACAGCCGTGGAATTCTGTGGTGCTGATCAGCACGCCCCCCGAGGCGAGGGCCCTGATGGACTGGCGCGAGTTCTCCCTGCGCATGGCGTCGATGGCACGCGGCCTCCTGTCGCAGGACTCGGTCCCCTCCACCCTGGCCAAGATCACAGCCTCGGCAGTCCAACTGATCGAGGGGTGCGACGCGGTCGGCATCCTCGTCCTGCGCCAGGGCAAGGCGCTCTCGCCGGCGCCCACCGACCGGCTGCGGGAACCGCTGGGAGAGGGCCCTTGCTTCCACGCCGCCCGCACCGGGCATCCCGTCTTCCGGATCGAGGACCTGAGCACCGAGGCGGTGCGCTGGCGTGCCTGCGCACCGCAGGCCCACGCGCTCGGTATCGGCAGCATGACGGGGTTCCTGCTGTACACCGAGGATGAACAGGACGTGGGCGTCCTGAACTTCTTCTCCCGGAAACCTGGCGCGTTCGCCGAGGCCGGTGAGACCGGCGGATGGCTGCCGGCCCCGCACGCCGCGGTCGCTTCGCCGCCGCCCGCGACCATGCCCAGATGCAGCGGGCCATTGAGACCCGCCACCTCATCGGCCAGGCCATGGGCATCGTGATGGCCCGGCGCAAGGTGGACGAACGCGAAGCCTTCGACGTACTGCGCCGCTCTTCCCAGACCAGGAACGTCAAGCTGCGTGAGGTGGCCCGTCAACTGTGTGAAAGCGGCGCCCTGTAGGGGGCTCTCCCGGCTCCTGTCCCGGCCTCGTTCCAGACGGCCAGGCGCCGCCGGGAGTCGCTGCAACCCGAGGACGTCGGCCTCCCGCGCGGACAGCGCCGCAGGACAAGCGGGCTACGGCGGGAGGAAGCGGCCTCGCTCTGTCACATGTCGGCCGACTACTACGCGCGTCTCGAGCGGCGGCGTGGCCCTCACCCGTCCGAGCAGATGATCGCCTCGATCGCGCAGGGGCTTCACCTCTCGCTGGACGAGCGCGACCACCTGTTCCGGCTCGCAGGGCACAATCCGCCCACGCGCGGCGCGGTCAGTGAGCACATCAGCCCTGGCCTGCTGCGTGTGCTCGATCGTCTCGACGACACGCCCGCAGAGATCGTCACAGAGCTCGGGGAGACCCTGCGACAGACTCCGCTCGGCGTGGCGCTCACCGGCGACACGACCGGTTTCAGCGGCCCGGAGCGCAGTATCGGCTACCGATGGTTCACCGACCCGGCCACGCGACAGCTCTACGCTGCCGACGACCATCCTTTCCTCACCCGCATGTTCGCCTCGGGGCTGCGCGAGGCGGTCACGCTGCGGGGCCCCGGCTCCCGCGCGGCCGACTACGCCGACCTGCTGCTCGCGCACAGCGAAGAGTTCCGAAAGGTATGGAACAACCACGAAGTCGGCGTCCGCCCCCACGATGTGAAGCGCTTCGTCCACCCCGAACTCGGCGCACTGGAGCTGACCTGCCACACCCTGGTAGACCCGGGCCAGGCCCACTTCCTGCTTGTCTACACCGCAGTTCCAGGCAGCGAGAGCTACGAAAAGCTGCAGCTCCTGTCTGTCATAGGAACGCAGGGGCTCCTGTGACAGACAGGAACTGACGCCGCACTGCAGCGCTCTGGGTCGGTGCGCGAGGAATTCGCCCGGCTGGAGCGAGGGCAACCAGGTTGTCTACGCGGAACGTCGGCAGCTGCAGTGGAGGACGCAGGTTGCTGGCTTCCGGGGCATCCCGCGAGTCCATGGCTCGGTCACGATGTGTGGGATGGGACGGCACTTGGGGAGGAACAGACATGAACTGCCGCGCTTGGGAAACTGGGGAATGGCCACTGGAGGCCTGTCTCAGGTGGCAGCCGTTCCGCCGTCCGGCAGTGTGCGGCGGAACGGTCCTGCCGCCGGAGGCCACAGGCACTCTGAGCATGTGAGAAGACGCCCCGACGATGTGACATACGCAGGTCACGGCGAGCTTCTTGCCGAGTGTCAGGTCGGGCCGTCCACTCGTATGCCCTGGGCAACGTCGACACACCGGGAGCGATCACTGGGCTCCCGCTCATGACCAGTGATCGTTGTCGCGAATTCACCTGCTCGTCCCGCGGCGAGCACCATGCCGAGTTGCCGATGAGCTACTCGACCCCAGCCCCCTACGTCTGGGAGAAGAGCTTCGCGGACGCACCGGATTGCCTGCTCTCCTCGGATCAGTGCGTCATCAAAGCGCAGCACTATTTCGTCGCGGGCTTGATCGAGATACCCGTCATCGGTAGTGACGAGGTGTTCTCCTGGACAGTCTGGGTCTCGCTGAGCCAGGACAACTTCGCCCGCGCAGCAGACCTGTGGAACAGCCCGGAACGCGAAGCCGAGGAACCGTACTCCGGGTGGCTGAGCACCGAACTCTCGCTGTACACGCCCAGCACCATCAATCTGAAGACGTACGCTCACACCAGGCCGGTCGGGCAGCGCCCGTTCATCGAGTGGGAGCCCACCGAGCATCCCCTCGCCGTCGAGCAGCGCACCGGCATCGTCCCGGAGCGCGTACGCGACATCGCCGAAGCCGTCCTCCAGTGGGACAGTTGATGACCGAGCGTGCGTTCCTGACTCTGAGTGACTCATGAAGAGTTGGAACACGCTGAACCTATGCCCTGGTGATCGCTCTGCCCGTAAATGTGTCGCGTGTGGTCGCGGGCGTCGGGATACTGCGTCGGTGACTCGTGCTGCCCTGCCTCAACCGCTCAGGCCTCGTGCCCTGGCGCCTGGCGATCTCGTCGTCATCGCGTCGCTGTCCGGCCCGCTCCATGCCGTGTACGAGCCCGACCTCGAGCAGGCGGTCGTCGTGCTCGAGCGGATGGGATTCCGTGTGCGGCGGGCGCCGCTGCTCGAGGCGGGGAGGCACCACTGGTGGAGCGCGGCCCCGGCGGCGGAGATCGCCGACGAGTTCAACGCTCTGCTGCGCGATCCTGAGGTGCGCGCGATCATCGCGCATGACGGCGGCAACTCAGTGCTCGGCTACCTCGACCTGATCGACGTCGAGGCGATCACCGCAGACCCCAAGCCCATCCTTGGCTACAGCGACATCTCGTTGCTGCATCTCGTGCTTTACGCGCGCACGGGCCTGGTGGGATTCCATGCCGACTTGGCCACTCCTGGTTTGGGCGGGCATTGGCAGGCCGCGCCCGTGGCACGCAGAGCGGAACTCGAAAGGCTCTACGCGACGCTGCTGACCGGTGCGGAGGCGATCGGTGCGCTGCCGACCACGCCGTCGTGGGAGTGCTGGCGTGCGGGCCGTGCCGAGGGGCGGCTGATCGGCGGGGTGCTCAATCGCATGGTGCTGGCGCAGGCGACACGTTTCGCGCTGCCGCTCGAATGGTTCGACGGCGCGGTGCTGTTCTGGGAGGAGATGGGCGTCCGGGCTGAGCATGTGTGGAGCTATCTGCAGGTCCTGCGGCACAGCGGTGTCCTCGACCGGATCTCCGGCATGGTCGTGGGTGTCCCGTGCGAGATCGGCGGACTGTCCGCCCCCGCGTCCCCGCCCCTCTCCGAGATAGTCCTCGATGCTCTCGGCGACCGTGACATCCCAGTCCTGGGCAACGTCGAGTTCGGGCACGCCGGCCCCAATCTGCCGATGCCGGTCGGTATCCGCGCCGGCCTGGATGCGCGGCAGAGGACGTTGTCACTGCTCGAACCTGCGGTTCGGCCGATCACGATGACCTGATCGGTCGGTTGCAGGCACTGGTGTTTGCTGTCCCGGCAACTTTATGTGCCGTTCGGCGCAGGTCCGGGCATCATCGACAGCGGGTCCTACAGGCCGGGGCCAGACCAGATGACCAGCGGTGCGGCACAGCACCGTGAGCAACGGGAGGCATCCGATGGCGGGAGACCACGCAGCGAGCCGAGGCGGCACGGACGACGAACAGGCGGCCGCCGCGATGTTCGAACCGGCGGGTTGGGACGAGCGGTACGCGGGACAGGAACGGTTCTGGAGCGGTGACGCCAACCCGCAACTGGTCGCCGCCGCCGGTGAACTGGCTCCGGGGACCGCGCTCGACGTTGGATGCGGCGAAGGCGGCGACGTCATCTGGCTGGCCGGGCGGGGCTGGCGCGTGACGGGCGCCGACTTCTCGGCAGAAGGCCTCGCCCGCGCCGCCCGTCACACCGAGGAGGCGGGCGTTGCCGGCCGCGTCGACTGGTGGCAGACCGATGCCCGGACCTTCGACGCCGGTGACCGCTCGTACAACCTGGTCACCAGCCATTATCTGCACGCCCCCGACGGCGGCATGGTCGAGGTGACCCGCCGCCTCGCCACAGCCGTCGCCCCCGGCGGGCTGCTCCTGGTCGTCGGCCACGCGCCGACCCACGAGTTCACGCAGCTGTCGGAGAGCCACCGCAAGGCGATGTTCCTGGCCGCGGATCTCCTCCCCGGCCTGCCGGACGACTTCGAGCCGGTCGTCGTGGAACAGCAGCCCCGCACGCTCAAGCGGGACAGCGGGCCGGTCGAAGCCGAGGACTCGGTCCTGCTGGCCCGCCGCGCGGAACGCTGAACACCTCCTGGATGCCCCCTTCTTCAGCCGTGGCGATCCACTGCCGGACCGCAGTGCCGCCGGCCTGGGCCCGTCTCCCCGTGCGATGTCGGGGAGACGCCTCCGCAACGGCATGCGGAAGTGGTTCACACTGGGTGAATGAGTGATCGTGATCTCGTGAGCGAGGACGGCCAGGAGATCGAAGACATGCAGGCGGAGGCGGCCGGCCTCCTGCTGGACTTCGTCTACGCGCCCCTGCTGCAGGACCAGCACGTCCGCGGATTTCTGCCCGCGCCCTCGCGTGCGCCAGCGGTGCGGGCCGTCCTCGGCGGTAGGCACGAGTGCTCGCCGGGCAGGCTGACGGCCTATGAGATCCCCCTCAGGGCGGGTGAGGAACTGCGTACCACCCACGACATCGTCGGTCTGCTGCGCGCCGTCCACACCGGAACACACATCTACTCTGCGAACAGGGTCACTTCGGTCATGGGGATGGACCTGTACCTGGTCGACCCGGACCAGGTACAGCAGGCCCCGTTCACCACGGACGACTGGTCGGCCACCTTGCTGCGGTGCCTGGCCCGGCCGTCCACGGAGCACGTCACGTCACAGCTACGCGGGTTCCTCTTCCGCGAAGGCGGCCTGCTACGCCTGTACATGGGCAGCGACGAAGTCGTTGGCGTGGTCGCCGCGGACGTGCGGCCGGGCGGCGCCCTGACTGCTCTCCTGGCGGCACTGCCCTCATTGCTCGGCGAGGAGTGGCGAACAGCCGACGCCGCGGACGACCCGCATTGCCAGTATCTGGTGGACCTCACCGACTGGTGACCCATCGGCCGGACAGGGCCCGCTCAGAGCGACATCACCTCTCCAGAGTCACGCGACGCGCAGGACCACGGGAGCGCCCGACACTTCCTCGCCCGCGGGGCCGAGGCACGGGCGGAAGCGCTGCTGGGCCGCCAGTCGCAGCCGTTCGCCGACCTCGCCGACCGGGACGCGGCGGTGGAGGCTTCGCTCGCGCGGGTCACGAGCCGGCCGGACCTCGTCTCACCGGGCTGGACGCTGTACTCGGTCCGCCCGGAGCCGGTGGAGTTCTGACAGGGCGACAAGCAGCGTCGCCACGCACGCCTCGTCTACCAGTCCTCCGCCCAGGGGTGGGCCAAACAGATGCTGTGGCCGTAGGGGGCCGGCTTCCGGTGGTGGCATGATCGGGGCCATGGAGCACTTCATACGTCCCAACGGTTCTCCGCCCGTCAACGGCTACAGCCACGCGGTCGCCTTCACCGGAGCGACGGTCGCTGTCTCGGGTCAGGTTCCGGTGGACGGCGACGGCAATCTGGTCGGTAAAGAGGATGCCGAGGCGCAGGTCCGGCAGGTCTACACGAATCTGGCCACCGCGTTGGAGGCGGCGGGCTCCGGTCTGGAGCATGTGGTCAAACTGACGGTCTATCTGACTGATCTGGACGATCTGGGCGCGTTCCGCAAAGTACGGGACGAATACCAGGACGCGGAAAACCCGCCCGCCTGCTCCTTGGTGAGGGTCGCCGGCCTGGTCCACCCGGACTTCCGGGTCGAGATCGACGCGTTGGCCGTGGCGCCGAGCGTCGGGTAACGGCTGGGCTTGCAACCGCCGGCGCAAGTGCGAGACCTTCGGCTGCCTTCTCACTCCAGCCGAGTGGCGGTTCCTGGACGACCTGATCGACACTCATCGGAGAGCCGGGGGAGTGTCCAAGTGAGGTTCCGCTGCGCGGGCCGGGCGTCACCGGCGAGGAGTGGCGCCCAGTACAGCGCAGTCGGGTCAGGAGCGGCCGAGGGCATGGTCTGCGTCCTGGAGGCCTGCCGAGTGGCTCCCGCCGGCAGCCGAGTCCTCTTGCTCGCCTATGAGCCAGCCCCTGAGAAGAGTGAGGAACTGTCGCGCTGCTGGTCTCGTTGGGATCTCCCGATGATGGATGTGCTGAGAGGGACGGTCCTCGCCGCCCGCGTAGTAGGCCACCACAGCGCCCGGGGCGGCCACCGCGATGTCGAGAGCGGAGTTCGTGCCCGGGGAGACCTCCACGACGATGTCGACGCCCTCGGGGGCGAAGGCCAGGATCTCCGCAGCCGCGTCCTGCGTGCGGTAGTTGACCACCTGGTGGGCACCTGCCGCGCGCGCCGGCGTGGCCTTGGCAGGGCTGCTGACCGTGGTGATCACACGCGCTCCGGCCCAACGGGCGAGTTGGATGGCCGCGTTGCCGACCGCGCCGGCGCCGCCCGCCACCAGGACGGTCGAGCCCTGCAAGGTGCCGGGCGCGATACGCCCCGGTCCGCCGTCGTGAACGGTCAGCGCGCGGTGGGCGGTCAGGGCCGGGATGCCCAGGGCGGCGCCGAGTTCGAATGGGGCATGGTCGGGCAGTGCGACGGCGTGCCGGTCGGGCACGAGCGTGTACTGCTGTGCCGTTCCCCAGGGCCGCTCCCACGCGGCCTCCCAGATCCACACGCGCTGTCCGACCCGCGCCGAGTCGACCTGCGTTCCGACGGCATCGACCACCCCGGCGCCGTCCTGGTGGGGCACCTGCTCGGTCATGCCCGGTGGCAGCGCACGCCTGCGGCTGCGCCAGTCGGTGGGGTTGACACCCGAGACGTGCACACGGACCCGTACCTCGTCCGGGCCGGGCTGCGGCACCGGACGCTCGACGAGTTGGAGGACCTCAGGGCCGCCGGCAGTCGTCCGGATGACGGACTTCATCTTTCGCTCTTCCTTCGCTCGCCCCGGGGAAAGCTGTCGCCCGGGGAAACGCCGCTTTGCAGGGACACCCTCCCGAGCCTCCTTGCGGAGCGAGGTATTCCGGGAGTCTCGGGGGGCGGCCACCGGCCACCCGGCGGCGGTGTTGGTGTCGATGAACTGAGGGAGGAGAAAGAAGAACAGCAGCAGCGCCTTCGGGTTGAGGCCGCCGCAGTCCATCGCCTGCGGCGACTTCCCGGACGTACGCCGGCGTGCGGACACGGCACCGGCGGGTACGGATGTCGGCATGCGGCCCGCATTGAGCGGGCGCCTGCTCCTGGTCGGCCAGTCCCCGGGCCGCTCAAAGCGATCCTGACCAGGTAAGGGCGCTGCTTGCCGCACCGGGCGGATCGGCGGAGATCTTCCACACCTTCAACCTCGCTCTGGCCCTGGCCGTGGAGGCCGCCACCGACGACCTGCACATCCTGGCCAGCCGGTCCGCCGCCAACACGCCCCGACTACCGCGATGTTCTGGCCCCTGTCGTACGGGCGCTGACGGAGATCACTGCGGGACGCCTTCGCGTCGCGGTGGACCTGCTGACCGGCCTGGGAGAGAAAGCGGAACGAATCGGCGGAGTGCGCGTCGAGCGCGAAATCATTCAGGACACCCTCGCCCGCGCCTGTGTGTGCGGTGTGAACGGTCATGTGGCGGAGCCGCCTGTTCCTTTGCGCCGTGCGGCGAGGGTGCGTGCCGGAAGCCGCGGGGATTAATCAGAAGGGCGCTAGCTGAGTCAAGCGGCGTACGCGCGACCACCCGAAGTAGGCGGACAGGCCGGCGGGGTGGTGGGAGGCGTTCAGCGTCCCGGTTGCCGCCGCCGCGTCCACGGCGGCGGCAACCGGGACCTGCGCGGATGGAGATGTCCCTTCATCCGTCCCACGCGAAGGCTCCCGCGCGAGGGCCTCCAAAAACGTAGGCCTCCGACATTCGCGACCGCGGGTGGTGCTATTCGTAGGGCATCACCGCCGGATACCCGTATTGCACCGCTCGCATCCCCGGCTCCCCGGGGATGGGCTGGGGTGTGCTCGGGCCGGTGAGGTTGTGACAGGCAGTCAGCTCGTATGCGAGGGCCAGTACAGCCTGGGTGTCGGTGCCTTCGATGGTGAGGCGCACCAGGCCGGGCTGTTCAAGGTGGGTAGTCATGTCAGGGGCGACGCCTGGCGGCCGATCATGGTTCGGTCTGTCGCGTCATGTCCCTCGATCGAGGTCACCAGCAGGCCGGCTGCCGGGTGTCCCGTGTCTGCGGTGTCTCGGGACGAGCCCGGCTCGGGGTGTCCAAGGAGCGGCAGGGCATGACCAAATCCTCCGCGCCATTCGGGGGCGCGAGGTGGCCACACTCTTGGCCGCCCGTTCGGTGCTTGTGTGGAGTACTTCCGCGAGGTCGGCGGGCCAGCGGGTGCGTGATCGTGACCTGCGCAAGCCTGATGACATGACTGATCCACTGGTACCTCCCGAGGAGCCCCCTCCTGCCGAGGGCTCCATTGCCGAGGAGCGCGCGGACGGCGGCCTGCGGGAGCACCCCGGCATCTGGCTGTGGCTGATCGCGGCCGGTGCCGTGCTCGTCGCGGCTTTCTTCCTCGCCCGCCTCGCCGCTTTGTAG
Source organism: Streptomyces sp. NPDC050264 (assembly GCF_040655895.1). Classification (NCBI taxonomy): domain Bacteria; kingdom Bacillati; phylum Actinomycetota; class Actinomycetes; order Kitasatosporales; family Streptomycetaceae; genus Streptomyces; species Streptomyces sp. NPDC050264. Next base: position 133,960 of record NZ_JBFAKV010000012.1, on the reverse strand, counting down.
ACCAGGCGGCCGGCTGAACAGCGCCATGATCCTGCGTGCGCGCGTGGGCCGAGTTCGCGACCACCGGGAACCCGGGCCGGCCATCGGTCGACAACTCCACCACCCAGGCCGAGATATGGGGCACCGACGACGACCCCGCCGTTGACAGGGCCGCCGCTGTCCGTGCTCTTTGGGCCGAGGCCGACTTTCCTGTCCTGTGTCCGTGAACTGGGATCGCGCCCGCACCTGCCCAGTGATGTTGGGGCCGTGAACCAGGCCGCGGCCTGCAGGTATTACGGGGCGGGGGACGATGGTCCGGCGGCCTTGGACGGGCAGTGGCCGACGTGAGGCCGGTGAGTTGTGCCGCGCCTGGGGGGGAGGTGCCGTTGTGCCGTGGTGAAAGGCGAAGGGCACTTCGGCCCGCCCGGGGTCGGCCTACTTCTGCGACGAGGCCGAGGCCCCCGCAGTGGGGTTGCCCTTTTCGGCAAGGGCTACGAGCACGGTGGCGGCCAGCGAGGCACGTGTGACCAGGCCGGTGACGGAGGTGTTCTCCGAGCGGGCGTGTGCGCCCGAGCCGAGTGCGCCGATGCCGTCCAGAACCGGTGTGCCCGCGGCCACGACGAAGTTCCCGTCGCTCGCTCCGCCGACCGATGCTTCGGCCAGGTCCTGCCCGAGCAACCCGGCGCACCGGCGTGTCAGTTCGGCGAGAGCGGCGACCTGTTCGGTCCGTTCGAAGACAGGGCGGTTCCAGTCGCCGGTGACCTTCACCCGGGTGCCCTGGTCGAAGGGGCGCAGGTCGGCTAGGGCCTTTGCGACGCGCTGTTGCTCGGCGGCGGAGGCGACACGGACGTCGATGCGGGCGACGGCGTGCCCGGCCGTGACGTTGGCGCGGGTGCCGCCCTCCACCACACCCACGTTGAGCGAGGTGCCTGCCTCATGATCGCGCAGTTCGCCCAACCGCAGGATCTGGCGGGCGAGTTCGTCGACGGCGCTGGCTCCGGCGGTGGGGTCCAGTCCGGCGTGGGCCTCTTCGCCGGTGACGGTGAGGGTGAACAGCCCCACGCCCTTGCGGGCGGTTTTGATCGCGCCGTCGGCGGCCGCCTCGAAGACCATGGCGAGGCGGTTGCCGCGGGCCTCGGCGACGATGGCGTCCTTGGAGGCGAGACTGCCGGTCTCCTCGTCGCCGTTCAGCATCAGGGTGCAGGCCGGGCGGGGCAGGCCGAGAGCATCGAGCGCGCGTAGGGCCCATACCGCCTGGACCAGGCCCGCTTTCATGTCGAACACGCCGGGTCCGCTGATGTGGTCGCCCTCTCGGTGGAAGGGCCAGGTTTCGAGGGTGCCGGTCGGCCAGACGGTGTCGTAGTGACCGAGAAGCAGAACCGGGCGGTCGTCGTCGGCCACGGCGCCCCGGGCGGGGTAGCGGCGGATCAGGATGTCCCCCGCCGTCGCGCGCGGGAGGACCTCTTCGGCGTCCGGTGCTCCGAGGCGCTGGTCGAGCCAGTCGCGCAGCCAGACGAGGCAGCGGTCCAGGGCATCGGGGTCGTCGCTCGCGCTGCCCTGGGAGGTGTAGGCGGCGAGGTCGGCGACCATGTCCTCGCGGTGGTCGTCGAGCCACTCCTGGACCGCGGTGGCCTGGGCGGGACCGAGTTGCCCGGCGGAGACCGGCGGCTGGGCGAGGTGGTCGGCATGGGCGGCCTCGTCGACGCGGGCGAGGTGGGCGAGGGCGAGGCGGTCGAGTTCGTCCAGCGACGACTCCGTCATCTCGTGCGGAACGCCCTCCAGCCGACGTAGGCGGTCCATGACCGTGCGCAGCACCGTGGTGGGCAGTGTTTCCCGCGCGGCGTGGTCGAACACGTCGTTGTAGTGCGTGGGGGCTTCGACGGGACGGTGGCGTACGGCGAGGTCGCGCCAGATGCCGCTGCGGTCCTTGGTCTGGGTGCGCAGCCAGGCGGTCAGACGGTCGAACGCGGCGTCGCGCTCCACGGTGGAGCCACCCGGCCGGAAGGGGCGGGGGTCGAAGGCGTCGAACGGCTCCAGGGTGATGCCCAGCCGGTCGGCCACGGTGAAGATCTCATCGGTCAGGCCGGTCATCGCCGGCCGGTGTCGGTCGATGAGGTCCGCCATGGGGGCGTCCGCGATGGCCGTGGCGGCGAGCATGGCTCCGAATCCCGCCTTGGCCCACAGGTATCCCTCGACGTTGTCGCTGGCCACGGCCGGACCCCAGCTCTGCAGGTCGGCGACGAGAGCGCGGACGCGGGCGCTGACCGGAGCGCCGTCGGGTTCGCCGATGACGAGGGCTCCGGCACCGCCGTCGAGGACGACACCCGGCTCGATGACGTCGGCGAAGATGTTCACGAAGGCCGCGAGGGTGCGTTCGGCGCCCACGCGCCGGGCGATCAGCGCCTCGTTGAAGCCGTTCTGCAAGGAGCAGACGTAGCCGTCGGGGGCGAGACGGGGCGCGATCCAGTCGAGCGCGCCTTCAGTGGCCTGTGCCTTCACGGCCAGCAGGACGTGTCCGAGGGTGCCGGAGAACTCGTCGGGGGTGGTGGCGTCGACCGGGACGCTCGTACGGGTGTCGCCGTGGGCGACGACGAGCCCGTGCGCGCGGATCGCGTCGATGTGGGCGCGGTCGGTGTCGACGACGGTGACCGGGTGGCCGGCGCGGGCCAGGGCGAAGGCGAGGGTGCCGCCGATCGCTCCCGCGCCGACGACGGTGTAGGCGGCCGGCTTCGGAGTGGTGTCGGTCATCGGGTGTGTTCCTCGGGTGTGGTGGTGGCCGCCGCGGGCCCGGCGGGCGTGGCGGCGCGGGTGTCGTCGGACTGCCAGATACGGGGCAGGTGGAGGGCGCCGGTACTCGATCCGCCGTCCACACGCAGGACCTCTCCGGTGATCCATGAGGCGTCGGGCCCGGCGAGCCAGCACACGGCTCGTGCGATGTCCTGCGGGGTACCGGGGCGGCCCAGCGGGTTGGTGCCGATGGCTTCGGCGTACTGCGCGGAGACGGGGTTGCAGTCGCTGTTCACCAGGACGAACCCGGGGCTGACCGCGTTGACGCGGATCTGGTGGGCGCCCAGTTCCAGAGCAGCGGCCCGGGTGGCCATCTCAAGAGCCGCCTTCGAGCTGGCGTACGGGCCTCCGCCGGGGCGTGCGCGCAGGGCCGAGCCGGAGGAGATGTTGACGACCGTTCCGGCCCGGTCCTGGCTGATGGCCAGGCGGGCGAACGCGGCGGTCGTCAGGACCGGGGCCCGTAGGTTCACGGCGAAGAGGCGGTCCCAGGAGCGGGCGTCGAGATCGGCCATGTCGAGGGAGGGGTAGACGCCCGCCGCGTTGACGAGGACGTCGACGGGGCCGTTCTCCGCCCAGGCCCGTTCGACCAGGTCGGCCGGGGCGTCGGGGTCCGTGAGATCGGCGGTCCGGGTCACGGAGCCACCGCCGAGGCGGGCGGCCGTGGCCCGGAGGGCGTCGTGGTCACGGTCCGCGAGCGTCACGTGCGCGCCCTGGGCGGCGAACGCCTCCGCTATCGCGCTGCCGATGCCGCCCGCGGCGCCGGTGACGAGGACGTGACGCATCAGTTGAACTCCTTGTCCTTGGTCTCCGGCATCGTGAGGTAGACGACGAGGGAGATCAGTGAGGCTGCGGACACGTAGATCCACAGCAGGTCGCTGTGGCCGCTCTCGTGGAGCCACGTGGTGAGGTAGGGCGCCGTGCCGCCGAACAGGGCGACAGCGAGGGCGTAGGGCAGGGCGATTCCGGTGGCGCGCACCTCTGCCGGGAACTGCTCGGCCATGATGACGGCGCAGTTCGCGGAGTAGCCGAGGATCAGCAGCATGCCCGCGAGCTGGACCAGGAACAGACTGAGGAAGCTGCCGTTGAGCAGGTGCAGCAGGGGCCAGGCCAGTACGACGAACCCTCCGGCGAAGCCGGCCATGGTCGGCTTGCGTCCGATCCGGTCGGAGAGCATGCCGACGAAGGGGAGCGCGACGACGAAGACGACCAGACACAGCGTCTGGGACAGCAGCGCGGTCCGCAGAGGGATGCCGGTGGTCAGATTCGCGTACGTGGGGAGGTAGTTGACCCAGATGTAGTAGGTGAGGGTGCCCGCGATCGTGATGCCGGCGACCCGCAGTGCGGCCGCGGGGTGTTCGACGAACATCGCCTTGACGGGGTTGGTGCGGGTGCGGCCGGTGGACTGCGCCTGGGAGAAGGCCTCGGTGTCCTCGACGGAGACCCGCAGCCACAGGCCGATCAGGCCGAGCAGTCCGCCGAAGATGAACGCCACCCGCCAGCCCCAGGAGTGCAGGGCGCCGTCGCTGAGCACCGACGTGGCGAAGGTGCCCAGGAGGGAGGCGATGAGGACGCCGCCGGCCACCGACACCTGCTGCCAGGAGCCGGCGAAGGCGCGCTTGCCACCGACGGCGGACTCGACGAGGAACGCGGAGGACGAGCCGAACTCGCCGCCCGCGGAGAAGCCCTGCACGAGCCGGGCGAGCAGCAGTACGAGGGGCGACAGGATGCCGACGCTCTCGTAGGACGGGGTGATGGCGATGATGAAACCGGCGCCCGCCATCAGGGCGACGGTGAGGGTCATGCCCTTCTTGCGCCCGCGGCGGTCCGCGTAGGCGCCGAGCACGGCGGCACCGACCGGGCGCATGACGAATCCGACGGCGAAGACCGCGAGCGTGGCCAGCAGGGCCACCGCTTCGTCGCCCTTGGGGAAGAACTCGTCGGCGATGATCTTGGCGAAGATCGAGTACAGGGCCCAGTCGACCCATTCGACGGTGTTGCCGATCGTGCCGGCGACGATGGCTTTGCGGTGGACACGCCCCGTTCTGCCCTCGTCGGGCACACCGCTGTTCTTGTACTGAGGCCCTGGGGGCGTCGCGGATCCGGTGTTCATGAGGTGTGCTCCGGGGCGTCAGTGGCGGGACGGGAAAGTGACGGGTCGAGCAGTACGCCACGGGCCGCGTCGGCGAGCTCGGCGTGGGTCGCGAACCAGACGTCGTGGTGGGCGGTGATGTGGTCGAGCAGTTCGCGTAGCGCCACGAGACGCGAACGGTGGCCGATGACGTGCGGGTGCAGGGTGAGCTGGAAGACTCCGCCGTCGCGGTAGGCGGCGTCGAACTCGTCCGTCCAGATCTCCCGGACGTCGCGCGGGCGGCTGTGCGGGCGGACGGAGCCGTAGCGGTCCATCGTGAAGTACGGGGCGTCGTCCCGGATCCAGTCGACGGGGATCTCGACCAGACCGGTGGGCCGGCCCTCGGCGACGATCTCGTAGGGCTCGTCGTCGGCCATCAGGGACGAGTCGTACGCGAAGCCGAGTTCGAGCATGATGCCGAGCGTGGAGTCCGAGAAGTCCCAGGACGGGGTACGGATGCCGACAGGCCGCTGCCCGGTCAGCTCGGTGAGGGCGTCCAGGGCGCGAACGGTCAGTTCCCGCTCGTCGTCGCGGCCCAGCAGCATGTTCCGTTCATGGATCCAGCCGTGGACGGCCAGTTCGTGCCCGTCACGGGTGTAGGCGCGGGCCTCCTCGGGGTGCAGGAGCGCTGAGACCGCCGGCATGAAGAACGTCGCCGGAACGCCGTAGCGGGCCAGTAGAGCGAGGATTCGCGGGGCGCCGGCGCGGGCGCCGTACTCGCCTTGGGCGAGCCGGCCGGGGCTGGTCTCGCCGTCGCGCAGCGGGATCGTCTCGTGGTCGGAGTCGAAGGACAGGGCGACCGCGACTCGGGCGCCGCCGGGCCACCGGTGAGGGACCAGCCGTCGGCCGGCGCGTACGGCGTCGACATGGCTGCGCCAGGTGGGCTCGGGCCAGCGCCAGCTGTCCGCGGGCAGGCTGAAGTCGTCTGTGGGCATGGTGACTCCACCAGGGTCGGGGACGGAACAGGGGAAGACGTGAGGGCGACACCGCTGCGGTGAGGCGGTGACGTGAGGGCAGCGGCTGGGGAGCCGCTCAGACGGTGCTGCGCATGCGGTGCCAGGAGTACTTCGTGGTGACGAGGTGCAACGTCACATCGGAGGCGATCAGTCCGGGCAGCGCCCCGATGACGTCGCTGGTGTAGCGGTACAGGTCGGTGCGCCGGGGCAGCACCATGTGTCCGACCAGGTTGAAGCGTCCGGTCGCCGCGCCCAGGAACTTCGTCCCCGGGTGCTGGGCGAGCTGCCGCCCCGCGTCGTCGAGCCGGTCGGGCTCGATGGACAGCCACACCATGAACTCGGCCTCGTACCCGAGCAGCTTCGGGTCGACGAGGGTGCGGAACTGGAGGATGCCGCGGGAGATCAGACGGTCCATGGCCCGAGCGACGCTGGACTCGGTGTGGCCGAGGCGCCGGGCCAGCGCGCTGATCTGAGTGCGGCCGTCCTCCTTGAGGGCCGCGGCGACCTCCTGTTCCAGGACGGTGAGCGCTTGTGGCACCCCGTCCCAGTCGGGGCGGTCGCACGACGACGCGAACGCGGCCGGCCGCAGGTCGGCGGCCGCCTCCAAGGGCAGGAGTCCGGTGTCCCACATCGAGGCCGACTTGAACGCCCGGATGACGGGAACCGCCTCGGTGCTGGTGATGAGGTCCGCCGCGGGCAGGTCGGTGAAGAGCATCCGCATCATCTCCTCGCTGTCGGAGGCGACGAAGTCGACGATCAGATCCGCCGCGCCGGTCACGACGGCCACGAAGCGGACGTCCGGGCTGGCGGTGAACCGGTCCGCGGCCTCCAAGCCGTGACCCGGGCGGGTCTGCACGCGGACGAGCATCGAGGAGCCCTCCCGGGTCCGGTCGAGTTCCACCGTGCCGACGACCCGCAGCAGTCCCTGTTCACGCAGGGCGGTGTAGCGACGCTGGGCGGTCGTCTCGCTGGCGCCCACCCACCGTGCCACCGCGTTCCACGGGGCACGACCGTTCAGCTGGAGCGCGGCGATGACGCGGCGGTCCAGATGATCGATGACGTCTGTAGGGGCTCGGTCGGTCATGGCGGCGACGCTAATCAGCGTTTACTCGGCCGTCAACGATGGAATCCTGCATCGCCCCTGCTCACGCCTCTGTCATTCAGCACCTCGCAGGTTTCGTGGCGGTAAAGAACGCAGATGCGGCGGGTCTGTTCGGGTGGCCGAAACGTGCAGGATTACGACGAGAGGGTGTCTGAAAAAATCGGCCCGGGACCGGGCGTGGCCGCCGCGGGCGTGCCGTCGGCGTACTGTCCGGCGTTGGGCCGGGCTGGACGGCGGGGGCGATCATTCCGCAGTAGAAAGCCAAGGCCAGGACGGACGGTGGACAGCCCCTCGGTGGACAAGCCAACGTCACGACCACCCGGGCGCCTGCCTGGACAAGGCATCGCGGCAGGTGATGCCGGGATGTCCATCAGGGGTGAGATCTTCCCGCTCCACGCGACTCATCGGCGCGGGCACTGATCAGCCGACGCAGCCCGTCGCGCTCGGCATCGCCGCGCGGTACGGCATCCCCCGCTCGTCGCGGCCGGTCTCGGTGACACGGGCATCATCAGCGGCCTCCACACCGCTGCTGTCTTCGGTACGAGCGCGGGCGTGCCACCGCGACGAGCTGGGGCTCGGCCTGCCGGGCACACCCGGTCAGCTTCTTCCTCGGGCAGTGCTGGCCGGCTTCCCCGTCTCGATCAGATGCCTCGTCGTGGGGCTTCGCACCGGAACCATGCCGCATCGGTCGACCCCGGCGCCGAGACGGCTGTCGAGGAAACCGCCTGGCGGGAACCTTCGGCGACCGCGGGCCGTGTCCTCACCCTCGTATCTGTGCCCGCCGTGGTGATGCCCGCTGGAGCCGTCGTGATCAGGCGGGCAGTCTGCCGCACAGCACGTTGCCGGGCGCCGCCGGATCGTCACTGATCCAGAACTGTCGCCACAGCGTCGCGAACTCTTCGCGGCTGAGGTGACCGTCGCCGTTCAGGTCGAGCAGTTCGAAGACACCCGTCATGTCGACGGACCGTCCGTTCCAGGTCTCTACGAGACGACGGTGCTCCTCAGCGGAGATGTGCCCGTCGCCGTTGGCGTCCACAGCCTCGAAGACGGTGTCGGCGGTTGCCGTGACACTGGCGACCATGGCGGGCAACTTGTCCACGAGCGCCAGCAGTTCGCTCATGTCGACGCCGCCGTCGCCGTTGGCGTCACCAACCTCCAGCAGGGCAGCCCACCACCCCATGAGCAGCGACTCCACCCGCGCTCCGAGTTCGGTCCCGGGCGCCGCCGGCGACAGTTGCCTCCAGCGGGCAACGAGCGCCCGGAAGTCGACCTCGCGCAGATAACCGTCGCCGTCTGTATCGAGCGCGGTGAACATCCCCCTGAGCTTGCGCTCCTGAAACACACTGGCCACGAGCAGCCTCCCTCAACGCAGTCGCCAACCAGGAACCGCCCGCCATCGCCGCAGGTGACAGCGTGCGGTTCGTAACTCTAGGACGGAACACGCGCACGGCCCCACTGGCACATTCGCGCGAACGATCACTCCGAAGGCACACTCGTTTCGACCTCTGCCGGACGGCATCGAGAGGTCGTCTCAACTGATGGGAAAACCAGGCTGATCGCTGTGATGCCAATGGTGGAGCGCCTGGTGCCGGACAGGTTGTGGGAGTTGTTCCAGAGGGTGGTCCCAGCCGCACCAGTGCGGCCGAAAGGCGGAGGACGACGTCGTTTTGGAGATCGACAGGTGTTGGCTGCCGTCGTGTTCGTGGCCACGAGGGGTTGCCTGTGGGGCAACTGCTGCTCATCGGGGGGCTGCTCACCGGCGTCGGCCTGCTGCAGGAACTGGTGGGGGTTCTGGCGGCCCCTGCCGCCCCGACTCACTCAGGCTTTTGGGGCGCTGGGGATCGACCAGCTTCCGTAACCGGTGTTCGACATGCAAGAGCTACCGGTATGGCGCAAACCTTCAGGATCGGCCCCGGTCTCGATCACGATGCGCTTGGAGCCCATGAACTCCAACTCCCCCTGAAATCAAGGGCTCCACGCTACGAGGGGAGGGACATGGTGGCCGTCGGCTCATGGGTCAGAGAATCGGCCGGCGGGCTCGGGCCGCCTCGATGTCCGGGACATGCTCCTCGGCCCAGAGCCGTACGGCGCGGAGCGGGACGAGCAGAGAGCGGCCCAGCGGTGTCAGGGCGTACTCGACGCGGGGCGGGTTCTCGTCGTACTCGTGGCGGCTGATCAGACCGTCGGCTTCCAGGGAGCGCAGGGTTTCGGTCAGGACCTTCGGGGTGATGCCCTGGATATGCCCCTTCAGTTCGATGAAGCGGCGAGGTCCGTCCTCGAGGGCGTTGACGATGAACACGGTCCAGCGGGCGCCGATACGGTGCAGCACCGTGCGGCTCGGGCAGGTCGCTGCCATCACGTTGTACGCCTTGCCCATTGCTGCTTCCAGTTCCGTTGAAGATACCGGTAACAAATCCATACCGTGGCATCCGATCCTACGAGAGGGAGTGCGACACATGGAGCGGATCCTGGTCATCGGAGGTGCTCGGGCGCTCGGCGCGGCCGTCGCCAGGCGGGCGGCGAAGGACGGGTACGACGTTGTTGTCGGCGCCCGTGATCTGGCCGCGGCCGACGTGCTGGCGCGCGAGATCGGCGCCACCGCGGTGCGGGTCGATCTGCAGGACGAATCGACGCTCGAGGCCGCGGCCGAGGCGCTGAAGGAGGGAGTTGACCACATCGTGACGACCGGTTCGGCGCCGCACGATGTTCGCGCGACCGAGCTGGATCGCGACAAGCTGCTGGCTGCGTTCACGGCGAAGGTGGTCGGCCCGATGCTGGTCGCCAAGCACTTCGCGTCGGTACTGCGGCCGACCGGGTCGATGGTGCTGTTCTCCGGTGTTGTCGGCTGGCGCCCCGGGCCGGGCTCACTCGTCAAGGGGGTCACGAACGGCGCGGTCGAGTACGCCGCGCGCCACCTGGCGGCGGATCTGGCGCCGGTACGGGTCAATGCCGTCTCGCCTGGTGTCGTGGACTCGGGCGCATGGGACCGTCTCGGTGACAACAAGGCCGGCCTGTTGAGCAAGAGCGCGGCCGGGACCTTCGTGGGACGCCACGGCGAGACCGACGACGTCGTCGACACGGTGATGTGGCTTCTCCGTGCGGGTTTTGTCTCCGGCGAGACGATCCACATCGAGGGCGGCGCCCGCCACAAGTCCGCCTGATGCCCAGCCGCCGAGTGCTTCGAGCTCGCGAGCGCGCCTTCTGCCTCCTCCCGAAGTTCCGCGACGCACTTCTGGTGTTCGTCGGAGAGGGGACCAACGGGATACGGCGAACCGTTGTCGCCGCGCAGCTCGTGAGGCGCGGAGGCCTCGACGCATGCAGGTATTCGAGCAAACGCCATGACTCGGAGTCGGAGGGACAGTCAGTGGACACGGCGTCGGATGCGCTCTTCGACAGTTCGACCGGCAGCCGATGGCCGACGACGTCCGGCCGGCTTCATTGCAGAGCATCGGAGAACTGGAGCACCGGGCCCCGGAGTGGAATGCCATCATCGCTCTGTTCAGGACGGGTTCGGCGTCAGCCTCACCTCCTCGCAGCGCGGGAACGTCAAACTCCGTGAGGTAGCCCGGCAGGTGCGCGCGGCACGCTGTTGCCGACCGAGCAGTCAGACGCTGCCGCCGGTGGCGCTGAAGCCGCGGGGCGTGGTCCTCTGACCGGCGGTGCGCACGTCGCTGCCCCGACACGGCGGCGGTGTGCGGTGCTTCCGTCGTCCGTGGTCGGGGCGGCTTCGTCGGGTGGTCAGACGCCCGGGTCCGGGGTGCGGCCGGCGGCCGACGTGCGCAGGCCGGCGACGGTCAGTGCCACGATCAGCAGGGCGGCAAGCGTGGCGGCCACCGCCGCGAGCGTGGGGAGCGGCGCGGGGACGTTCTCGGGTCGCAGCACCTGGGCGAGTGAGCCGGAGGTGAGGCGGTTGGCAAGGAGATGTCCGATCGCGAGCGCACCGGCCACCAGGGCGCTCGCCACCGCGACGGCCAGTGAACGGCTCAGGCAGAGTGCGACGCCCGCCGCGGCGCAGATGGCGGAGACGCCGATGGCCGCGGAGACGCTGAAGGCGGACCCCTGCGACCAGTTCAGCGGGAGATGGGCCGCCGCGCAGAGCAGCATCAGCACGCCCGCAGCCCACCGCAGCCACACCTGGGGCGTCGCGCCGTTTTGCCGCTTCCTCGGCTGCGAGGCCTGCGCCGGCGTGTCGGGCGCGGGGCGTGCGGGCTCGGCGTCGGCGGGCGGCGCGGTCAGGGCGGCCGGTGTGGAACTGACCACCGGCGCGCCGCCGTGCCTGTTCTCGCTCAGGCCACCGATGAGCTGCATCAGGTCCTCGACGGACCTGCTCGTGGCGGCGGCGTGCACTGCTTCGGCACCGCTGTGCGGGTCGTGCGGGTAACAGGAGAGCAGCTGAATGAGGCGTGTGACCTCCGGGGTCGGCCGCTCCTTGGCGGCGTGCCGGATGGCCTCGTCCATGTGGTCCGCGGGGTGCTCCGGCGGGCCGAGAAGTTCCACCAGTTGGGTGACGTCCTCCACAGAACGGGCGACGGCGGCCAGCCGCAGGACGGACTCGGCGGTCGGCGTACCGTCAGGTGTCTGCTCCAGCCGGGTCACCAGGTCGGCGACGTCGTTGAGGGGCCGCGACACCACGGCGATGCGTATGAGCTCCTCCACCGCCTCGGCATCGGCGGCCGTCTCGACGGCAGGCGCACCAGCGGGCTCCATGGGAGGAGCGGGGGCCGCCCCTTCATGGGTGATGCCGATGTCGACGCCGGGGATCTGATCCGGCGGCGCGGCGAGCTGTGCAGTGCCCCAATGGACCGGCGTCGAGACCAGGGATTCGCCGGTCTCAAGAGTCTCGGACTGGGCAGAGAATGACTCAGCGGCCATCTTCGCTTCTCCATTTCAGCGGGCGTTTCGCCCACGCATGCGCGTTCTTCCGTTGTATGCACGCTTCTTTCACCCCGCCACTGGAGAAACCGCCCGACGGTGCGTCTGCGCAGCTTCACGGAACACGTGGCTGCGCGACGACGACCGCACCGACCGAGGGGCCCGCGAATTCATCGGCCGCTGATGTGCCCAAGGCCTTGGAGTCCGTGTATGCCCCGCATCTGGCAGGAGCGGCCGATGCGATGGCCTGACAGAGGGTCGCTGCCAGGGGATGCCTGTGCCCCCAGCCAGTGACCGCCCGCCGCGTATGCCCCGTTGCGGGGCAGCGGTCCCGGCCCCGCAGAACGGGCGCGCACCAGGTGCGGTCCGCGCGGGCTGCCGGATGAATGGAACGGGAACACCACCAGCCGTTTCGTTCCAAGGAGCATCATGCGCACACGCATCAGCCCGGCCGGCCTCGGTCTGGCCGCTGCCGCGGTACTCGGCACGTTCGCCGCGCCGGGCGCCGCGGCCGCAGCCGAGCCGCCCCCGGCCGCCGACACCACCCAGACCTCCGAGATCACCGACCTCATCTGCCCGGCCGTGCAGAACATCCTGAACATTCTCCAGGCCGTTCCCTTCGTCGGCGACGCCCTGAAATCGGATGCGGTCGCGTCCTGCGAAGGCAGCGACAGTCCCGGCACCGTGAACCAGGAAAAGGGCACGCTCGACGGCAACCTCGACGGGGGCACCAGCCTCGGCACGGGGGGCGCCAAGTCCGCTCCGAGCGACGACTGAACCGCCTCACGCACGGTGTGGGACTCCCGCGCAGATCCGGGGGTCCGGCACCACCCTCGGGTCGGCATCGCCGCGGCCCCGCCACACCGGAGGCCAGGAAGTGAACAGCCCGTAGGCCGGCCCCGGACGGCTGAGCGTGCGTGCCCAGAAGGGGCGGGGGACCGGCCGGGGACCATGCACATGGCGCGTATCCGGGGCCTTCGTCAGTAAGAACTCTCATCGGCACTACGAACCAGGTGCGGGGCCAGGCCTGGAGTGAACGTCATCGCAACAAGAACTACGCCCAAATGAACAGTCGAACCCTTGCTCCGTGTGCCGGTGTTGGTAGCCCTGTGGCCACTACTTTTGGCGTCCGTCGATTCATTTCGTGCAGGGGGGCAAGAGCGTGCGCAAGGCGATCAGGTTCAGAGCCATCGGGATCTCCGCCGTCGTCGTGGCCGCGGTAGGAGTGGCGTACACGGGAGCCACCGCTGCTCAGTCGTCTGCTGCCGCGTCCGCAGCCCCGGGCGACACCTACAAGGCCACGCGGGTCAGTTCTGTCAGCACCACCAACACGCAGGTCGTCGCTCTGTCACTGCCGGCAGGAACCTACACTCTGACCGGCTCCGCCTATGTCATCTATGCGGACAGGGCGTTCTGCACCATCACGGGTAGTGGTCTCACCATGGCGACCCCTCGGAGCAGCGGTTACAACGAGTCGTCATTGAGTGCCACCGGCGTCGTGACTCTGGCTTCAGCGGGCAAGGTCCAACTGCTCTGCACCAGCGACAAGGTGCTCCCGGTGCCGCAGGACCCCGCCGCCAACGGCACCCTGGTAGCGACCAGGGTTGCTCTTTATCAGAACCAGGGAACGGGCGCCTCGTAACACCACCTCCTCCACGGTGAGTTGGGGTGCGCCGCTTCCGTGGAGAGTAGGGAGGGGACTGCGCCCGTGCTGTGCCATTGGGTCGGGTCGGGTCGATCGCAGAACTGTCGCTGCCTGCCACACGGGAGCGGCCCAGGGGCGGGGTGGCGAACATCCGCGGTGAGGCCGTCTTCGCCGTGATCATCTACGGGAACTGCTGCCGCGTTCACTCCCTTGGAATGGGGCCGCCGCCCGCCGCGCCGGGGCGTTCCAGGACGATCACCGCGGCGTCGTCGTCCAGATGCCCGCCGACGTACTGCAGCAGGTCACGCCGGAGATGGTCGAGGAAGGCGTCGGGGTCCCGCTCGGTCCAGCCGGTGATGCGCTCGGTGAGCGGGTAGAAGGCGCCGGCGGAGTCGTGGGCCTCGGTGACACCGTCCGTGTGCAGCAGCAGAAGGTCTCCGGGGTCGAAGGGGAAGCTCTCCACGTGATAGCGCGGATGAGCCAGTTCACCCAGGCCCAGCGGAGGCGCCGGGCGCAGGGCGCCCCTCGCCATCGGCCGGCCGTTGCGGAGGGCGATGGGTGGCGGGTGGCCGCAGGACACCATCTGGACCGGGCCGCCACGGTCCGGGACATCCAGGACCGTGGCGGTGATGAAGGCCTCGCCGTAACTGCCCGTCTCAACCGGCTCCATCAGGTCCCAGCACATGCTTCGGTCGAGGTGGGCCACCAGCTCGCCCAGGGTCGACTGGCGATGGGCCGCGACGCGGAACGCTCCCAGCAGCAAGGCTGCGTCACTGGCCGCGGTCATTCCCTTCCCCCGCACGTCGCCGATGATCAGCCGGGTGCCGGAGATCGTATGTGCCGCCGCGTACAGGTCCCCGCCGATCTGGGCCTCGGCCTCCGTGGCGAGGTACAGGGAGGCGACGCGCAGCGGTCCGATCCGACTGGGCAACGGAGGCAGGACCACACGCTGGGCAGCCTCGGCCACGTACCGAACTTGTCGGAGCTCCCGGGCGCGTCGCTCCCGCACGATGCAGAAGATGACGAGGCCGGCGCCCACCAATAGCAGGGCGATGATCTGCGCCTCGTGGTTGGCCGAGAGCAGTTCGTCAGGTTCGCGCAGGATCCCGATGAGCGTCTGTGCGGCCACCGCCAGGGCGGCTACCAGCCCCACCGTCCGGGGGCCGCCGAACGACGGAGCGATCGCCGGCGCCGCGACCAGCAGAGGTCCCAGATGAATGTCGGGCGGCGCAAGCACGTCGATCACGGACACCGCGACGATCCAGGCGATCGGGATGGCGACCAGTGCCCGGCCCTCTCGCACCGGTCGGGAAGATCCTCCGAGACGCCGCGGCATGATTCTTCTCTCCACCGCGCCGACCCGGTTCGCGCGGGCAGAGACGGACGGCGCGGTGGCCCCCTGCCGGGGACAGTGGTGGGTGGTGGATCGGCAGGAGCTCATGGAGCGCGAGCCCAACTGTGGTGCCGGGCAGGCTCTGTCCCCAGGTGGAGCGAGTTGCCGCCGACGTGAAGTCACACGTCAAAGGGCTGGTGTGGTCGGTTCCCAGGACGCGCACCCTGTTCACGGGTGAGTGTCGGAACGGTGGATCGTCCGTCAGCGCGATCGACGCCTGGGCTCCTGGCCGTGGCTCGGTCTCGGGGCGCTACTCGTTCAATCACGGCTTGTGGTCTGTTTCCTGGACCAAGCGGTGGCGTCGGCTCCGTATCGAGTCAGGAGCCGTGCGAACTGGGTCCGCTCCTCCGGTGACCAGGCGACGGTGATCTCCAGGAACGCTTCTCGCTGTTCGACGGCGAAGCGGTGGCGTTCGGCCTCGCCGTGCTCGGTGAGTTCGAGCACGGTGCGGCGTCCGTCGGACTGGGATGCCGCCCGCCGCAGCAGCCCGTCCGCTATGCAGGCGGCGACGGTCCGGCTGGCCACCGGCTGCGCGACGCCCATCTCGGCGGCAAGCCCGCCGACGGTCGTCTCGCCCGGCGCGTCGGCGATGACGTTGAGCACGAGGTTGCGCGAGAGGTCCTTGCCCGATGCCGGTGCGCGTCGCCGCAGACGGGACAGCGCCGGGCCGATCTGATCCAGCGCCCGGTCGTCGGGGGGCTGCTCCAAGGAGGACGTGCTGCTCATGTACCGAGTCTAGTCCCGGCCGGCACATTTGCATACCCTTCGATAAGTGCATAGCATCAGGTATGTAAATCTTGAACGAGCCAGGAAATGAGGCGGACCGCCATGGCGCTCACCGCGATCACCAACGCGCAGATCTTCGACGGGGAGAAGGCGGTCGGCGTGCGGACCGTGGTCATCGACGGCGGGAGGATCGCCCGCGTCGGTGGCGACGCTCCCGAGGGCAGCGAGATCGTCGACGGCAGCGGCGCCACACTGCTGCCGGGACTCATCGACGCCCACGTCCACTCCGCCCCGGGCTCCCTGGCGCTCGCCCTGCGGTTCGGGGTGACGACCGAACTGGAGATGCAGGGGAAGAACACCCGGGAGAACCGGGGGGTCATCACCGACGACGACACACAGGCTGACGTGCGCTCCTCCGGCTTCGCCATCACACCGCCCGGTGGACACCCGAGCGAGCTGATGCCCGAAGGGTTCCGGCCCAAGTGGGACCTCCCCCCGGTGATGCCCCTGATGCCGTTCTCCACCACACCCGAGGAGGCCGCCGCCTTCGTGCCGCAGCTCCTCGCCCGGGGATCCGACTTCATCAAGTTCATGATCGACGACGGCAGCGTGGAGGGACACCCCGGGCTGCCCGCACTCGACCAGGCCACCGTGCACGCCGGTGTCGCCGAAGCCAAGAAGTACGGCGCACTGACCGTGGCCCACGCGCTGACCGTGGAGGCCACCAGGACGGCCGCCGAAGCCGGCATCGACGGCGTGACCCACGTGTTCATGGACCAGCCGCACACCGCCGAGATCATCAGCCTGATCAAGGACGCGGGCATGTTCGTCATCCCCTGCGTCACGCTCAACGCCTCGATGATGGGGATCACCGGCAGCGAACTCGCCGACGACCCCCGGGTCGCCGCACGCCTCGACGCCGACTGGGACCGGACCCTGCGCTCCAGCTATGACCGCTACCCGCAGGGCAAGCTCCACGATGTGTACGACACCGTGCGCGCGCTGGACGCTGCCGGTGTCGACGTGCTCGCCGGCACCGACGTCTCCATGCCCGAGACGTTCTTCGGGGGCCTGGCACACGGAGCGAGCCTGCACCACGAACTGCAATACCTGGTGGCGGCCGGCCTCACACCCGCACGGGCCCTGCGCGCGGCCACGGCGACCACGGCCCGCCGCTTCCGCCTCAGCGACCGGGGCCGCATCGCCGAGGGCCTCCGCGCCGACCTCCTGCTGGTCGACGGCGACCCGACCAGCAACATCAGCGACACCCTCAACACCCGTGCCGTCTGGCGCCGCGGCACCCGCATGGCGGCATGACCGCGGTCCCTCCCCTTCGAGGGAGGGACTCGATCATCCGGTTCTTGCTCGCTGTGGTGAGGCGACCTTCTACGATCCGCTCCATGCTGGATCCCGAGCTGCTGGAACGGATCACCGAGCGTCGCGCGGAACGGGACGAACGCGAAGAACAGCTGGTCGAACAGCTTACGGAAGGGCGGGCCGAGCGGGACTAACTCACCGTCGCCGAACGGGTCGTTGCACGGATGACCAGGCAGCTCGCCGAGAAACGTGCCTCGGCCGGGCCGATGCCCGGGCAGGTGGCCGGATGAGCAGTGATGCTGATCCCGCACCGCGAAGCGGGTGTGGAGGAGGACTCGCTTCCAGCTTCTGCGCGCTCTGCCCGTTCTGACGAACCGCGAAGTCAACCGCTGACGGATGATCCTTTCTGTCGACTCCCGCTCACGACCGGCGTGAGCACTCCGAGAACCGGTCACACCAGCCTTTTGATCTGTGACGTCAAGTCGGCGGAGGCTCAGTCGAGATCGTGCGCCTCCACTCCGGCCGAAAGCTGTCGGATGGCGCCGGGCGAGCGTGTGGCTGCAGTGCGATGCGGACCTCGAGCTCTTGCTGACGTTGGTGAGCGTCTCTCTGCGGGCCCATCGAGGATGGCCCGATGCCAGCGACCGGCCGACTGTCCGGTGCAACGACCACCCCTTCGGGGGTGTTCGCGCGCGAGAATGTCGGTGACGGCTGACGAGGACAGGATGACACTCCGCCCGGCTTGGGCCAGGTGACGTGCCGTCACCAGGCCCGGGCCGGACGCACCGCCGGTGATGACTGTGGTCGTGCCGCTCATCGATGCTGTTCCTCGTCGCGGTTGTTCTTGCCGGGGGTGGGGTCGCCTGCCGGCCCGGCGCCGCCGATCACCTCGCGGAGCAGCGCATGCAGGCGCAGTCTGCTCTCGCGGTCGAGGTGGGCGAAGGGCGAGTGCTGGGTGGTGTGTTCGATGACACGGTCGCGCAGTGCGCATCCCTCAGGAGTGAGCTGGATGACTTTCGCGCGGCGGTCGGTGGGGTGGGGCACGCGGCGGACCAGCCCACGCTTCTCGAGCCGGTCGATCATCGACGTGGCGGTCGAGGCATCGCACTGCAGGAGGTCGGACAGGCGGCGCGCGGTCATCTCCTCCGCGCGGCTCAGCCTCCACAACACGTCGGTCTGGGCATCGGTGAGCCCCGCGTCGCGGGCCAGCTCCTTCAGCTCACCGTGGACCTGGGTACGGATCGCAAACAGACAGTCGATCAGCTCTGCGTTCAACCGTGCGTCATCCATACCCGGTGCCGCGGCCCCGTGCCCTGACCCGGGGCGGGCAGACCCTGTCCGTATCCACCGGGCAGCCGCGCAATGACCCAAGCGAGCGTGAGGCCGGACCTCGTCGAACAGTCACGGCCTCGACTCGGTGCGGCACGCGAGTCTGAGCCATGGCCCGGGGCGACCGGACCGATAGTCCAGGAAACGACCTCCCTGCGCATCCTCGTAGGCCAACCACCCTTGCCTCGGTCCTCATATGGCACCGCGGACTCGCCGTCTGGGATTACGTTCCAGTGACGCTCCGGCGGTCAGCCAGGTGTGTCATGGGCTTGCGGCGGGCGTCGAGGAGGCTGAGGCGGTTCAGAGGTGCTGACCGCGGTGGCGAGTCGATGCGAGAGAGCTGTTCCCCGTCTGGCGCTCCATCGCGCGACGACGTAGCCGCACTGTGCGTGCACGAAGCAGACGCGCGACGAGGTACACCGCTGCCGAAGCCGGCACAAGCCGGCTGACCAGCCAGAGGAAGCGGTGCTCGATGTACACCCAGGTTGTCGCCGCGTGCCAACCATGGGGGAGACCCATCAGGAGAGCTGAAGCGGCCAGACACAAGGCCGTCGCGGCCAGCACCCCGCCGACCAGATACGCGGCAAGTTCGGTCCACCAAGACCTGCTGATGTGCTGTCTCACTCAGGCTCCCCGCCACCGTTGTGTGACCGTACCGTCCGAGGCTTCAGTACCTCGCTTGGCAGGTACGGTACCGACGCGGAGCCGTGGCCGGCGGGAAACGGGTCCAGTCGCCTACCGCGGCGGAGGCGACGCACTGGAGGCCGCCGACCGGGCGACTCGGCGGCCGGAGCCGGTCAGAAGATCGCCGTGCGCCATCGGTTCGAGCGGTCGGTTGCGTGGATGACGAGCCGGAGCCCGCGGGCTGCCGGGTAGATGGCGTGACGGAGCAAGGGTTCCGGCGCCAACCGTTCGACAAGCGCAGCAGCCGGCACCGGAGTTCTGACGTGAAAAACTATGAACTCGTATGGTCCCCGGCTCAGTTCAGAGCCGAAGGGAACTCGTAATTCGCCTTGCGCGACAGGCAGGAACAGAGTGGACGGGTCGGGCGGTACGGCTCCTCACGGAGGCCTTCGTCGAGGACGCCGCGACTGCAGACTGTGACCAGGCAGCCAAGTGCTGGTCCGTCGCAGGCTCCCCGTGGTCGAGTTCAAAACGATCCGTCCGGGAGAGTTGCTGTGATGCGGCTTACTCTGCGGGTGGCTGGGGGAGGGCAGACGCGATCAGTGAACTCACCGTGGTGACGCGGTGAGCCAGGTCGTCGGCAGGGATGTCGATGAGTTCGTAGCCGAACGCGCGGTAGCTCTCTTCGTGGATCTTTTCGAAAGCCAGTGACTCCTGGAAACTGATCTGCCGGGCCGCGGTCGGCTCGCAGAATCCCAGATTGCGGACGAAGAGCACTTGCCGCTCGTAGACCCCTTCCGAGGTGATTCGTTTGAGCTCCGCGGCCAGCGCCGCGGACACCGGCCACCCCAAGTAGGTGGCCAGGGCGTGGGTGCAGACCGGTGACCGGTCAAACACCTGAACAGGGCCGGTTACCTCCAACTGCCGCTGTCGCTGCAGAGCGACGATCTCGTCGATGAAGGCCGACCTTGTCCATGGCTGGTCCTCGCCCCGGGCCTGCGCTTGTGCGATGACCGTCGTCGCCGCCTCCTCGACAACGCCGTAGCCGAGCTCGTCCAGGCGCCGCAGGATTGATGTCTTGCCCGCACCCGGCGTGCCAGTGAGAACGTACCGCCGCATGGTCCGAGAACCCTTTCTGGTAGGTCGGGACAGGTCCACTGGTCACCGCTCGGAACTCCGACGGAGGCAACGAGCCAGCGGGGCCCTGAAGATGGGGATGGAGTGGGGCACAGGCGGATACTCGAACGGCTGATATGCCGGAGACACTCCTGATGCCCAAGGCGCTGAGCAAGGCAACCATGGCCAGATTGCTCAACGTCCTTCTTCGTTCCAGTACACCTTGTCGACCGGGGGCTCGGCAACACCGTTGAGTAGACGGGTATGCCTAATGCGCAACCGTCGCACCTCGGAAGTATGGCGTCGCCGCCTGCGTACCCGCTGGGAGATCCGCGACGATGTGTTCGTCACCCTCCGTTGTGCCGTCATCTGTTGGCGGCAACTCCGCATCGCACCTTGTCAGGATCAAGGGCAGACGATGCGCTGGAGGAGATGGCCGCGCGATGCTTCAGAGCGAACGAACGAACGCACAGCCGGGTCGGGGCCGCACTCCTCACATACGGGATTTCAGCACGTCGACCTCACAGCCTGGCGCGGACGGGTCGAAGCCGTGCTCGGCCAGCCAGCGGACCGCCAGTAGGCTCCGCAACGACCACCACGCGTGGATCACGTCGAGGTCGATGTCGGTGTCATAGCCGGCGACGACGTCGCCGAGGTGTTCTTCGTGTCCGAGTGTCAAGGTGGCGAGGTCGTACAGGGCGTCGCCCTGGCCCGCCTCGGACCAGTCGATGATGCCTGTGATCTCGTCGTTGTCGACGAATACGTGAGCGATCTGCAGGTCGCCGTGGGTGAACACCGGAGTCCACGGCCGGAGTGCGGCCTCGGCGACTTGGCGGTTGCGGGCGACCAGGTCGGCCGGCAGGACGTCGTTCGTCACGAGCCACTCGCACTCACCGTCGAGTTCCGCCGTCAACTGGTCCAGGTTCTTGGAGGCCCTACCAGGGCTGGATGGCAACGGCGCATCATGCAACCTCCGGATGGCGGCGCCCGCCGCGGCCCACGCCGCAGGCGAGGAGGTCGACGGCTCGCCGAGACGGCCGAGCGCCGTCCCCGGGACCGCGGCGATCGCGAGTACGGGCGGCTTGTGCCACAGGATCTCCGGGGTCGGGACCGGAGCCAGGGCCATCGCCTCGACCTCGGCGTCGATGCGCACTTGATCGGCGTCCACCTTCAGAAATACGTCGCCGACGCGCAATGTCGCGCGCTCGGAATGGGCGACGACGACCTTGACCTCATCCATGGCGACCAGCATCCCCGATGACCGTCGACGGCGCCGGGATTATTCCGTGCGATTGTGCGGCTGACCGCGTCGCGCGACCCGGCAGCCTCGTGCCGGACACCGACCGCGCCGGCGCATCGTCGACGTGCAGGGAGTCCCGTTCGTGGTGTCGCTACGGGCGAAAACCGCGGTGACGTGACGCAACTCCTGCCGCTGCTGGACAAGATCCCAGCTGCCGCGGGCCGGATCAGCAGACCGCCTCGGCTGCGCGGGCGGAAACCTGCTGGCCCCGCAGTCTTCTCCCGGGCCATCCTGAACCTCATGAGCACGCCCCGCACCCTTTTCCTCTCGCCCCGCCTCACGGCCACCGGCCGGGATCTGGCAGGCGCGGCCCGGCAGCGCGGACTGCAGGTCGAGACGCTTGCGACGTCGCGCACGCCTCCCGCCTGGCACCGGCATCCGGGGGCGTCCCTGTACGCGGGGCCGCTCTTCGCGGACGCGGTCTCCCACGAGCTGGGGCTCGGGCTTCTGGAGGCGGGAGCCGGCTGGCTGGCCGGGCTGCCGCGCGAACTCACCAGTAGGGGAGTGGAGTTGACGACCGTGGCCGAGGCGCGCGGTCTGCGTCGTCCGGCGTTCGTGAAGCCGCCGAACGACAAGAGCTTCCCGGCCCGTGTCTACCCGGACGGCAGTCGGCTGCCTGGCCCGGACGCGGTCGACGACACCACACCCGTGCTGGTCAGCGACATCGTGGCGTTCGACGTGGAGTACCGGCTGTTCCTGCTCGACGGGGAGGTGCGTACCGCGAGCCGGTACGCGCGGAGGGGAACCCTGGACGTGGCGCCGCTCGACGACGACCCGCTGCGCGGCGAGGTCCTGGCGTTCGCGGCGAGGCTGCCTGTGGCGGAGCTGCCGAGCGCGGTGGTCGTCGACGTGGGACGGCTCGACGGCGACGGTGAGTGGGCGGTCGTGGAGGCCAACGCGGCCTGGGCGAGCGGCCATTACGCGAGCGATCGGCACGCCGTGCTCGACGTGGTGCTGCGAGCGGCCTGTCCGGTGGACTCCGTCGGCCACCGGGACGCGCGATTCCTCCGCGCGTCACCTCACCCGGTCGGCTGAGCGGCCCGGTCGTGGTGCAGCGGCCGCAGTCCTTCGCGTCGTCGACGGTCAGCACGGACCTGTCAGGAGCCGCTCGGCCTGCTCGGCGATGGGCGTGGTCTTCGGCTGCTCGTCTCCCTGTGGGCGCTCGCCGTCTTCATCTCGCTCCCGAGGGCGACGGGAACGCCCCGCCGCTACGGCCTGTCTTCAAACTCCCCTCTGCCCGGTGACGCCCGGCCCGCCGAGAGCACGCGCCGAACGCCGCCGGGCCACCCACCGATCAGCCGTGTCGACAACCCTGCGGGTCAATACACCTAGAACCCGGCCGGGCCGCGCTCCAGCGCCTCGGCCGCGTCGAGCGCGCTGATCGCGGCCCGGACCCGGAGCGCGTCCGGCCCTGTCGTGACGTCGAGACCCGCGATCTCGGCGGCACGGCGCAGCCGGTAATCGATCGTGTTGGGGTGCACGCACAGCTCCTTGGCGACACCGTCCCGGACGGGCCGCGGTACACGCTCGTGATGACGAAGTACGACACCGTCGTGACGCCGTACGCCACCCAGGCACTCAAGGGTGGCGACGTCAACAACGTACTGCTGCAGGACGTCTGCCCGACCGACCGCGCCGGGCACATGGGGCTCTTCAACGATGATCCGACGCTGCAGATCACCATGAACGCTCTGGCGGACGGGCCGGCCGACTTCAAGCCTGTGTGCCGCGATTACGGTCTGCAGCTCCTGTGAATCCGCGGGTCGGCCCGGCTGGCGCGATCCGCGTGAAGGTTCCGCAGGCAGCAGTCGCCCTTGGCCTGCTGGAGGCCCAGGCCGCGGCGGGACGTCACACGGCTCGCGTGATACGTGATCTCCTTGTCGTCCCCTTGACGACAAGGCCCTCCTCTATTTAAAGTCAGAATGACTCAAATAGAGGAGGGTTTCTCCATGGCCGACATCACCAAACGCTTCGGCTGGCGTCATCTGCGGGCAGCGCCCACATCCCACGTACGGCACCACCGCTCGGGACAGCTCACCCACGACGGCTCGGGGCTGAGCTTCTGGTTCCGGCCCCTGACGGCCGCGCTGTCGGAAGTGCCCGTGGACGACCGGGAGTTGGCCATGACCTTCCACGCCCGCACCGCCGACTTCCAGGACGTCGCCGTCCAGGCCACGGTCACGTACCGGATCGCCGACCCCGCCGTCGCGGCCGAGCGGCTCGACTTCTCCGTCGACCCCGACACGGGAGTGTGGCGCGGCGCCCCTCTGGAGCAACTCGCCACGCTCCTCACCGAAAGCGCCCAGCAGCACGCCCTTGAGGTGCTCGCCCGTACCCCGCTGGCCGCGGCCCTCGCCAACGGCGTACCGGCGGTGCGCGAGC
Organism: Streptomyces sp. NPDC050264; assembly: GCF_040655895.1. Lineage (NCBI taxonomy): Bacteria > Bacillati > Actinomycetota > Actinomycetes > Kitasatosporales > Streptomycetaceae > Streptomyces > Streptomyces sp. NPDC050264. Next base: position 110,304 of record NZ_JBFAKV010000012.1, on the reverse strand, counting down.
GCGTCACTGAGGGACTGGGCGAGGAGCCGCGGCTGCCCGCCACCGGAATCGAGATCGTGGCTGTCCGCGTGATGGCGGTGCGTCCCGAGCCGGAGGTGGAGCGCGCGCTGCGCACCCCGGCCCGGGAGCTCATCCAGCAGGAGGCGGACCGGGCCACCTATGAGCGGCGCGCGGTCGCCGTGGAGCGCGAGCGCGCCATCGCCGAGAACGAGCTGGGCAGCCAGATCGAACTGGCCCGGCGCGAGGAGCAGTTGGTCGAGCAGCGCGGCGCCAACAGCAGGCGCGAGGCGGAGGAGAAGGCGGCCGCCGACGCGGTGCGGGTCGGCGCGGAGGCCGACCGGGCCGTCCGGCTCGCCCGGGCCGAGGCCGAGAGTGCCCGCGAGGTCGGCGAGGCCAGGGCCCACGCACAGGCGGCCTGGCTGCGGGTGCACGGCGATGTCGACGTGGCGACCCTGCACGCCCTCACCGGCACCCGCCTCGCCGAGAACCTGCCTCGCATCGACAGCGTGACCGTCTCCCCGGACGTGCTGACCGGACTGCTCGCGCGGCTCGGAGCACAGGAACCGCAGGCATGAGCCTCGCGCCCCGCGCCGTCCTGGTCCATCGCACCACGGAGTACGAGGAACTGGTCGCCCGGCACGGCACTCACGGGCAGGCCGCCTTCTTCCTTTCCTCGCGCGGCCGGTCCATCACCGAGGTCGTCGAGCGGCACCACCTGGCCCGGCGTGCGCTCGCGCAGGTGTCGGCCGCGGTGCCGCTGAACTGGCGGCGCGCGCAGGTGGAGCGGGCCGATCTGGACCGGTTCCTGTTCGGTCCCGAGGACGTCGTGGTGGTGGTCGGGCAGGACGGACTCGTGGCCAACGTCGCGCAGTACGTCGGGGCCCAGCCGGTGCTCGGCGTCGACGCCGACCCCGGCCGCAACCCGGGCGTCCTGGTGCGCCACCGCCCCGACGAAGTGGCCCGGCTGCTGCCCACCGCCTTCTCCCCGTCGGGCGGTGTGCACGAGCTGACCATGGTCGAGGCCGTCACCGACGACACCCAGCGCCTGGTGGCGCTCAACGAGATCTACGTCGGCGCGGCGGGCCACCGCACCGCCCGCTACCGCCTGGGCCTCGACGGCGACAGGGGTGCCGTCGAGGCCCAGGCCTCGTCCGGGGTGCTGATCGGCACGGGGACGGGCGCTACCGGCTGGTTGCGGTCGGTGTGGCAGGAGCGCGCGACACAGCTGCGGCTGCCGGAGCCGACGGACGACCGGCTCGCCTGGTTCGTACGGGAGGCGTGGCCGTCGCCCGCCACGGGGACACACATGAACGCGGGCGAACTCACGGCCGGCACGCGGCTGTCGGTGACTGCGGAGTCCGAGCGGCTCGTGGCCTTCGGAGACGGCATGGAGAACGACGTGATCGAGCTGACCTGGGGGCAGACGATCCGCTTCGGTCTGTGCCCCACAAAGCTGCGGCTCATGGGATGAACACGCCGGTGGGCAGAGCCTGTTGAGCAATTCCGCAGACGTCGAAAGTGAAGCCGCGTGGGACAGGGCAGTGAGCCGGAGCGGGACTGGTGTCGGTCGTGCTGCGCGATCTCGGGCCACGATTCGACCTCACGATCACCGGTCCGCCGGACCCTCCGCCGACGGCAGCGGCAGTATCACCCTGAACACCGTAGACCCCGGGCGGGCGTCGAGGGTGATCGTGCCGCCGTGGGCGCGGGCCAGGGAGCGGGCGACCGACAGGCCGAGGCCGCTGCCGCCGCGGTCGCGCGTGCGGGCCTTGTCGACGCGGTAGAAGCGGTCGAAGACCTTTTCCCGGTCGGTGGGCGGGATGCCGGGCCCGGCATCCTCGATGCGTACGACTGCCGTGTCCCGCTCCCGGGCGACTTCCACCGACACCGGCGTCCCGGCCGGGGTGTGTACGGCCGCGTTGGCGAGGAGGTTGTCCAGCACCTGGCGGACGCGATCCGGGTCCAGGGGCAGTTCGAGCGGGCCCGGTTGCGAGGGAACCGTGACCGTGAGCGGGCGGTCGGGATGGCCGGCCCGGAAGGCGGCGGCCGCGTCCTCGACCAGCTCCACGAGTTCCGTCTCCCGCAGCCTGAGCGGTGCGTCCACCTCGGCCGCGTCCAGGCGTGCGAGCAGCAGCAGATCGTCCAGGAGCACTCCCATACGGGCGGCCTCGGCGCGCAGTCGCGCCAGGTGCTTGTCGCGTTCCTCGGGGGCGTTGGCGGCGGCGTACTGGAAGAGGTCGGCGTAGCCCCGTACGGACATGAGCGGTGTACGCAACTCGTGCGAGGCGTCGGCGACGAAGCGGCGCAGGCGTTGCTCGGCCCGCGCGCGGACCGCGAGCGAGTCGTCGATGTGTTCCAGCATCGTGTTGAAGGCCGTGCGCAGTTCCTCGACCTCCGGGCCGCCGCCGCGCTTGTCGGCGCGGATCGGCAGCCGGGCCGCCGACTCGGTGAGGTCGTGCGAGGCGATGCCGTGGGCGGTGTGCGCCATGTCGCTGAGGGGATTCAGACCTCGGCGCAGCATCCGCCGACCGAACTCCACGAGTACCGCGAGCGCCAGGGCGAACGCGACGACCTGGACCCCGATCAGTCGCCGTACCGTGTCGTCGATGTCGTGCGTCGGAGCCGCGCTGACCAGCACCACACCCGGTTTCACCGCGCAGGCGCGCAGCCGGTACTCGCCCGTGCCCGTGAGGTGCACGGTGCGCAGCACCTCGGTGTCGCCGGAGATTTGCCTCTTCGCCAGGGAGGTGAGGGGAGTGATGTCCCGGGGCAGGTCGCCGGCGTCCTCGGGCGAGCGCAGCTCGGCGTCGCGGCCCGAGACGTCGTACACGGCGTAGTACCAGCGGTAGTACTTCTTGCCCTGGAGCGTGCCGTTCTCGGCGATGCTCTTGGACTGGGCGACCTGGGCGAGCCCGAGCTGGTCGTCGAGCTGGTGCGTCAGATAGTCCCGCATGTACGTGGTCAGGGCCGTGCCGACGACGGCGAACACCACCAGCGCCAGCGCCCCGAGTCCCAGCGCGAGGCGGGTGCCGAGCCGCAGCCGCCGGTACGCCAGGTGCAGCCTGCCGAGCAGTCGCCGCCCCCGTCGCCCCCACACGCCTCGGGCGCTTCGCTTCACTGGCTCGCCTGCCGTATGACGTAGCCGAAGCCGCGCACCGTCTGGATCAGCGGCGTGGCCGTGGCGGTGTCGGAGGAGACGTCGAGCTTGCGGCGCAGCCGGCTGACGACGAGCTCCACGACGTTCGAGCGTCCACCGAAGCCGTACTCCCACACATGGTCGAGGATCTGCGTCTTGGTCATCACGGTCGGAGACTTGCGCATCAGGAAGCGCAGCACCTCGTACTCGGTGGGTGTGAGGGTGAGAGACCGCTCGCCGTGACGTACCTCGTGGGTGTCCTCGTCCATCGACAGGTCGCCCACCCGCAGCACCGACCGCTGGAAGTTCGGCCCGGCGCTGCGCCGCAGCACGGTGCGCAGGCGTGCCATCAGCTCCTCGACCGCGAACGGCTTGACCAGGTAGTCGTCACCGCCCCGGGTCAGCCCCGCCACCCGGTCGGCGACGCCGTCCCGCGCGGTGAGGAAGACCACGGGCACCATCGTGCCCGAGCGGCGCAGCCGGTCCAGGACACCGAAGCCGTCCACCCCCGGCAACATCAGGTCGAGCACCACGATGTCCGGGTGAAACTCGGCGGCAAGGCCGAGCGCCTCCTCACCGGAGTTCGCGGTGACGGCGTCCCAGCCCTCGTAGCGGGCGACGGTCGCGACGAGATCGGCAATCGGAGGGTCGTCGTCGACGACCAGGAGGCGAACTTTTTCCACCCGCCCATAGTGCGTCACACGGCAGGCCGGACCGTAGGCCCCAGCTCACACAGCAGGCTCATTGATAAGGACTTGTCAGCTGTCCGACAGGTTCCCGACAGCTTTCGCCAGCCAAGCTCGGAGTTGCCCCCACGTCCCCACCACAAGGAGCTGCCGTCCCGTGACGACCGTCCAATCACCCTCTGCGCCCCCCACGGCGACACGCCCCAGGGTGGTGGCCCGCACGGGCCTTTACGCGGTGCTCGCCGCCAACGCGGCCGTGGTCGCCTACTTCTTCGCCCAGGCGGGCTTCGCCTCCAACGCCCTGATCGTCATCGGCCGCCTCGCCGGCCTGTGCGGCGCGCTGGTCATGGCCTTCCAGCTGGTCCTGGTGGCCCGGCTGCCCTGGCTCGACCGTCGCATCGGCATGGACCGGCTGACCAGCTGGCACCGCTGGACCGGTTTCGCCCTGCTGTGGACCCTGCTCACGCACGTCGTCTTCATCGCCTTCGGCTACGCCGACGGCACGGGCGTCGGCCCCATCGCCGAGATCGTCGACCTCGCCGAGACGACGGAGGGTGTGCTGCGCGCGATCGTCGCGCTCGGCCTCATCCTCGTCATCGGCGCCGTCTCCGCCCGCTACGCCCGCCGCCGTCTCGCCTACGAGACCTGGCACTTCATCCACCTGTACGCCTACGTGGCCGTGGTGCTCGCCTTCACACACCAGGTCGCCGTCGGTACGACCTTCACCTCGTCGACCGCCGCGACGGCGTACTGGTACGGGGTGTGGGCCGTCGCCCTGGGCGCGGTACTCCTCGGGCGCGTCGTCCTGCCGCTGTGGCGCAACACGCGCCACCGGTTCCGGGTCGCCGCGGTCGTCCCCGAGTCCGACCACGTCGTCTCCATCCACATCACCGGCCGCGACCTCGACAAGCTGCCCGCCCAGGCCGGCCAGTTCTTCCTCTGGCGGTTCCTGACCAAGGACCGCTGGTGGCAGGCCAACCCCTTCTCCCTCTCCGCCGCCCCCGACGGCCGGGGCCTGCGCCTGACCGTGAAAGCGGCCGGCGAGGGCAGCGCGGCCCTGCGTCAACTGAAGGTCGGCACCCGCGTGTTCGCCGAGGGCCCCTACGGTGCCTTCACCACCCTGCACCGCACGCGGACCGAGTCGCTGCTCATCGCGGGTGGCGTCGGCGTCACCCCGATCCGCGCGCTCCTGGAGGACCTCGACGGCCACACGGTCGTCATCTACCGGGTCGCCTCGGAGCGCGACGCTGTCCTCTACGACGAGCTGCGCGACCTCGCGTTCGCCAAGGGAGCCGAGCTGCACCTGGTGACCGGGCCGCCGGTACCCGACCGGCTGGCGCCGCGCGAGCTGGCCCGCCTTGTACCGGACATCGCCGACCGGGACGTCTTCCTGTGCGGGCCGCCACCGATGATGAACGCCGTGCTGCGCACACTGGGCGACCTCGGCGTGCCCAAGCAGCAGACCCACTTCGAGCGCTTCAGCCTGGCCGGCTGAGGAAGACGAGGAAGACATCGTGAAGCGAGCCATACCCAGAGCGATACCTGTCGTCGCCTTCAGCCTCGTCGGACTGATCTCCGTCTGGCGCTACGAGCCCTCCGTCGGCGGCACGACAGCCGCCGCGGAGCCGACCCCGGCCCCCTCCGCGTCCGCCTCCGACTCCGCCCCCGCGGGTTCCTCGTCGTCGCAGGTGGTCACCGGGCCGACCGTGACGACGGAAAAGGGCCCGGTGCAGGTCCAGGTGACCCTCGAGGACGACGAGATCACCGCCGTGAAGCTGCTCCAGCAGCCCAACCACCCGCAGACGACGGCGGCCGTCCCGAAGCTGGTCGCGCAGACATTGAAGGCACAGAACGCCGACGTCGACACGGTCACCGGAGCGACGATCACCAGCGACGCCTACGCGGAATCCCTGCAGGCCGCCCTGGACGCGAAGGGTGCCTGACGTGCGACGCGTCGAGCACATCATGGGGTTCCCCGTCTCGCTGCGCATCGACGACGAGGACGTACCGGACCACGCCGTGGACGCGGCCTTCGCCTGGCTGCGCGAGGTCGACGAACGGTTCAGCCCCTTCAAGCCCGGCAGCGAGGTGTCGCGCTACGCCCGCGGCGAGCTGGAGCCGCACGAGCTGAGCGAGGAGCTCGTGGAGGTGCTCGACCTGTGTGAGCACTACCGCCTCGCCACGGGCGGCGCGTTCGACGTACGGCTGCCGGGGCGTGGGCTCGACCCCTGCGCGGTGGTCAAGGGCTGGTCGGTGCAGCGAGCCGCCCAGCTGCTGCGGGCGGCCGGCGCGCGGCGGTTCTGCCTCAACGCCGGCGGAGACGTCGTCACCTCCGGCGGGCCCTGGCGGGTAGGGGTACGGCACCCCGAACACGCCGACAAGCTGTGCACCGTACTGGAGTTGACCGACAGCGCGGTCGCCACCTCCGCCCGCTACGAGCGCGGCGACCACATCATCGACGGCCGTACCGGGCGCCCGGCGACGGAGTTGCTCAGCATGACGGTCGTGGCCGCGACCCTCACCGAGGCGGACTCGGTAGCCACCGCGGCGTTCGCGATGGGCGCCGAAGGCATCGAGTGGGCCGCGTCCCTGACGGGCTGCGAGGTGTTCGCGGTGGATGCCGGGGGACTGGTGCTGCGGACGGGCGGCTTCCCGTCCCTCACGGAGCCCGCTTCCGTCCCCTGACCTCACCGCGAGCCGACGGCACCTTCACCGGATCAGCGCGTGTTCAGTAGCTGAGATTCCGGGCCTTGTCCGCCGCGAACTCCTCGTCCCCGAGGAGCCCTTGGGCCTTGACCTCCGCGAGCGCGGAGAGCTGGGCGCGCGGTCCGTGGCGGTCGGCGGGGGAGTGGCCGCCGGTGCCTGAGCCGCTGCTTGCGCTGCTGACTGGTCCACCGGCGCCGGTTGCTGAGCCTACGCATCCGGCTGAAGTGCCCGTCTGAGCGGGCCGATTGGGCGGGATCTTCTGACCTGGGGCGCCCTTGCTGGTGCCCTGATCTGCATACTTCTTGGATGGACGGACCAAGGGACGGCTGGCGCAATACGACGCATGACTGGGCGAGCACGATCGACCATGCCCATCTTGCGTTCATCCGCCGGTGTGCAGCGATCTACGCCCCCGGCGGTGTCCGACACCTGATCCTGGAAGTCGTCGCCTACGCGGCCGACGAGGCTGAACGCAGCGGCGGCGGACACTGCCGCATCACGCTCCGTCCAGACGGTTCCCTGGCAGTCACCGATGACGGACGGGGCACCGACACTCGCTTCGACGAGCATGGGGAAGCCGTGAAGAAGCCGATCATGGCGACGAAGGACCTCCGCTTCTTCGACGGCGCCAAGGGTCTACTACTGCCTGACGAGCACCGCCGCCGGGGCATGTCCGTCGTCGCCGCTCTCAGCACCTGGCTGGTCCACACCAACCGCCGCCACAACGGGTCCTGGACTCAACGGTACGAACATGGTGTACCCACAACTGACTTGGCCCCGATCCCCGACGGCCCTGCGACGGGAACCACCGTCCACTTCCAGCCGGACAGGTCACTGCACACCCAGGGGAATACAACCACCGACGAACTGGCGCGGCTGACTGGGCAATGGCCGCACCTCTCTGTCGCCATCGATGACTGCCGCACCACCTGAAGCCTCAAGACCAGCCGTGCGGCGCCCGTCGACTCGCTTCGGCCCACCACGAGATCAGCTATCAGGCACCACCACTCAGGGTTGCGCGGTGAGTACCAAGAGAGCGATCTGTACCCGGTTGCGGACGTCCAGCTTGGCGTAAAGGCTGCTGATGTGTGCCTTGACCGTGGCGACGCCGATGTCGAGGCGTTGTGCGATGTCCCGGTTGTCCAGGCCCTCTGCGATGGCGCGGGCGGTCTCGTGTTCCCGCTGGGTCAGTGCGGTCATTTTCGCCCGTGCGATTTGGCGGGAGGAGTCGTGGGTGTGGGGAGAGTCCGTCGCGGTGGCCGCGGCGATCACCCGTGTCATGGCCGCGGGGGAGAGTACGGGTGTGCCGTCCGCGACGGTTCGTACCGCGTCGAGCATGTGTGTCGGCGGGGTGTCTTTGAGGACGAACCCGAGCGCCCCGGCGCGCAGTGCACCCAGTACCAGCCCGTCGGAGTCGAACGTGGTCAGCATGAGCACCCGAGGAGGTGCCGGTCGGCTGAGGAGTTCGCGGGTCGCGCTGAGACCGTCACGGCGGGGCATCCGAATGTCCATCAGCACGATGTCCGGTCGCTGCTCGTCCACCGCGGTGATCGCGGCGTCCCCGTCGGCGGCCTCGGCCACGACGGTCAGATCGGGCTCTGCGTCGATGATGAGCCGTAGCGCCATCCGTACGAGTTGTTCATCGTCGACGATGACGACACGCACCGGCTCCCGTCGGCTTCTCACTCAGGTGCTCTTTTCGTGGCGCGGCTGAGGCCAGGGCAATCGCGCGGTCAGGAGGTATCCGTTCCCGGTCGTGGGGTGATGAGCGAGTTCCCCACCCACCAGGGTGATGCGTTCCGAGAGGCCGAGCAGGCCGAATCCCGATGCCGGTGCTCCCGGAGGTGTCGCGGTGGCCGCGGAGTTGTGGACGCTGATACCGAGTGCACGGCCCGGACCTCCTTCGAGAGTGAGGCGTACGCGGGCCCCCGGGGCGTGCTTGGCGGCGTTGGTCAGTCCTTCCTGGACGATTCGGTAGCAGGTACGCCCGACGGATTCCGGGGGCGTTTCCGCCACGGAGTTGGTGAGCGTGACATCCAGCCCGGACGAGCGGGCTTCGGTGACCAGTTCGGGGACGCGGTCGAGGGAAGGCTGGGATGCCTCTGTCTGCTCCGGGTCTGCCCGGAGTACGCCAAGGACGTCGCGGAGTTCCTCAAGTGCCAGGTGGGAACTCTCGGCGATGCCGCGGACCAGCACACTGCTGTCCTCGGCAGTGAGGTCGCCGCGATGATCCAGCACCGCGGCCTGCATGGCGACCAGGGAGATCCGGTGGGCGAGCACGTCATGCATCTCGCGGGCGATCCGGTTGCGCTCCGTCGCCCGCGCCTGTGCCGCGCCGGCGGACCGTTCGCGTTCCGCGCTCTCCGCCTGCTTCTGCAGGGACCGCAACTCGGCGCGCCGCGCGCCGGTGGCCATGCCCACGGCCACCGCGATCCCCCCGGCCAGCGCCGGGAACATGAGCTGGACCCACCACATGCCCGGCGGGCTGAGGACCCAGTAAGGCGTGGGGACGAGCTGCGGCGCGGTGACGGATACCAGCACGGCGGCCCCGATCTCCACCGGCCGGCGCCGCGCGGAGAGTGAAACCAGGGCCAGCAGCGCGGCGCCGGTGGCGAGCGCCGAGACAGTCGCGGCAAGCGTGACCGCCAGGGCGACGGTCAGGGGGAACCGCCGCCGCCACCACAGCACGGTCAGACAGCCGAGAGCCACCAGCGGATCACCGACGCGGAACCAGGAATCAGGCCCGGTCATCTGTCCGTGATGCAACAGCACACCGGTGGCGAGCCAGACCGGTACGCCGACGGCAGCAGCCGCGGCCAGTCGCCAGACCTGCTGACGTCCCGCGAGGCGTGGCGCGAGGTCTGTTTTCACCGCTTCATTGTCGCGGGCGAACACCCCCCGGCACGTCAGACCAGAGGCTGAGACACCCCCGACCGGAGTCGAACCACGGTCTCACCCGCGGTCGAAGACGGTTCAGCCCGTGGGAACGACGCCACGGTGCCCTCCGACGGGAGACAGTCGTGCCAGGGCGAAATCAGCGGGCCGGGAAGAGGATCCGCGAGGAGCCGCTGATACCAACTGGCGGAGACGGTCCGGCCATCGGCGCACCTCCGCTCGTGCCCCGCGAAATCGCCGGTGCCGGCCCACTCCGCGCACACGAACCAACGGGCGCCGCGCGGCCCGGCCACCCGCGGAACGGCCCATCCCCCAACCGCTCCACCGGGGCCCTCGCGCGCCCCACAGAGAGGACATCAGATGCGCAGGAGGACAACCTTGTCCCTCGCCCTTGCCGCCACCGTGGTCGCCACGACCACGGCGGCCTGTTCCTCGGCCTCCTCGGCGTCCTCGGCGACCACGGCCTCCGAGACGGACTCCCTGCGCTGGGGCCCGTGCACCCAGAAGTCCGACGCGCAGAAGGGCGACACCGGCTCCAGTCTGAAGTGCGCCACACTCAAGGTTCCGCTGGACTACCGGCAGCCGGACGGCCGGAAGATCGAGATCGCGGTCTCCAAGCTGGCGAGCAAGGAGCCTTCGCAGCGCCGGGGCGTGCTGCTGACGAATCCGGGCGGTCCCGGATCACCTGGGCTCACGTATCCGGCCGTTCTCGCGGGTGCCAGGCTGCCGAAGAAGGTGCTCGACTCCTACGACGTGATCGGCTTCGACCCGCGCGGCGTGGGCCGCAGCGCTCCGGTGACCTGCGACCTGACGCCGAAACAGCAACAACGCGGCAACATCCCTCCCTACGCGCACACCGCGGCCGACGTCACGCGCGAGGCGGCCTCTGCGCGGACGGTCGCCCGGCAGTGCGCCACCTCGCGGAGCGCGTGGATGCTGCCGCACACCACCACCGCGAACACAGCGCGCGACATGGACCGGATGCGCAGGGCCTTGGGTGAGTCCAAGCTCTCGTACTTCGGTAGCTCGTACGGCTCCTCGCTCGGCGCTGTCTACGCGACGATGTTCCCCCGGCGCGGTGACCGGATCGTGCTCGACAGCAACCTCGGCCCGGGTGGCTACGACGTCACCGCGTTCCGGTCGCTGGCCCGGGGGATGGGGGACCGTTTCCCGGACTTCGCGGCGTTCGCGGCCAAGCACCCCGAATACGGGCTGGGCGCCACGCCCCGGCAGGTGACCGCGGAGTTCGACCGGATCGCCGAGCGGCTGGACGCCGAGCCGGTCGGCGGCATCGACGGTTCGCTCTTCCGCGGCATCACCCTGGAATACCTCTTCGTGGATGCGAATCTGCCTACGCTGGCGAAGACCTGGCGCGCCCTCGCCCGCGGCGAGCCTCTGCCGGGCGGCCCGCCACAGGGGGCCATCGAGAACCTTCTGGCCGGCCGCCACTACGTCATCTGTGCCGATTCCCGCTGGCCGGGGAGCGTTCAGGACTACCAGCGCGCTGCCGCACTCGACCGGCTCAGGTACCCCATGCTGGGCGGGTCCACCGGAAACATCACGCCCTGCGCGTTCTGGCCGCGCAAGTGAATGGAGCCGCCGGTGCGGATCACCGATCAGGGTCCGTCGAACGTACTCATGGTCCAGAACCAGCGCGACCCGGGTACGCCGCTGGCCGGAGCCCGGAAGCTACGGCGGGCGTTGGGTGAACGGGCCACCATGGTGACGGTCGACCAGGGCGGCCACGGTGTCTATCCCTTCGGCGGCAACACCTGCGCCAACGACACCACGACAGCGTTCCTGACCACCGGCAAGCGCCCGGCCGAGGACCGCGCGTGCACGGCCGAGCCGGGCAAGCGACCGGGGCGCCAAGCATGATCAAGGAGTGGCGGCACCGTCGGGCCGTGCGGCGTGTCCAACCCGGGGACGGGCGACCGCTGATGCGTTTCCGCTGGTGGCAGCTGATGTTCCGCGGCCTGTTCCACCTCCGGCTGGCGACCGGCGGTGGCGGGCAGGCGGTCTACACCGTGGACGTCAGGCATTGGATGAACCAGTCGTCCGGCAACGTCAAGGCCCATCTGTACCGTGACGGCAGGCTGCACGCCGAGTCCAAGCTCCCCGCGGTCTTCCCCGTACCGGGCGGGACCATCGAGGTGCGGATGAGCGGGTTCGGCTTCAGGCGCTGCCACTACGTCACTGACAAAGGCCCGGAGCACCAACTCGTCCCGGACCCCGCCTCCGCCGAAGGGCGCCGCGCGCGCATCGAGCACGCGCATCCCGCCCTGAGCCGGGCGATCCGTTTCTTCTCGGTGTGCGTGCTGCTCGCCTCGTTGCTCATCCTCATCCCGCAACTCCTCGAACAGCTCACCAAGTCCGAAGGCGTCGCTCGGCACACCGGCACCTTCACCGCCGCCCTCGACCTGCCGGCGTGGGGCAACGTCGCAATCACCCTGGCCACCCTGGTGGCCAGCACGGAACGGGCACTGCGCCTGCGCTTCAACTGGCTGCTCGACGGCGGGCCGGGATGACCCCGCCCCTGCCCGCCCTGCCGAGCGCACCGACAACGGCGCCATCCGGCCTGTGGGCGAGGCTGTTCATGGGTCGGCCTGCGCGTCAGCCGTCTGTCATGTGGGCGGTTGGGCAGAGCCTTTGCGGGCGTTCCGCCACGGCGGGGGCGACCGCGTCACCGATCGCGCCTCCGGTGGCATCGCGCACGGCCCGAGCCATGCGTCGGATCACGTCGCCTTCGAAGTCCACGGGAACGACTCCGTGCAGTGCGGCGGCACCGAGCTCCTCGTTGACGACCCGCAAGGCGGCGGAGGCCGCTGCCCCGTGCAGCCGCACCGTGAGGCCGTCGGCCGGGTGTCCCAACCGCTTCGCGATGACCACGGTCAGTTGGTGCTTCACGTGGTCACAGGCCATGAGCCAGGCTGTCCGGATCGACGGCTCGTGGTCCGCCAGCCGGATCATCTTGATCGCGAGCAAGGCGTCGGCGTGTTCCACGGCATCAGAGGCGTTCTCGTACCGAACGACCTCGGCAGCGAGATGATCCTCAAGGGAGAGGTGGCGCGGCCAGCTTCGCAGCGCGCTCATCTCCCATTCCACGCCTTGCGTCACGATGGGTTCGGCGCAGCTTTCCTTGCTGCGGAAGTGGCGCCAGATGGTGCGGGTGGACAGGCCCACCGCCTCGGCGATCCGGTCGCCGCTGGTGGCGTCCACGCCGTGTTCCCAGAACAGACGGGATGCCTCCCGGGAGATCTCCAGGCGCAGCCGGTGACGCCGCTGCTCGCTCATTCCGTTTCCGCCAGGCTTGCCCGTCGCCATGCCGGTCACCTCCGCTCGTTCCCTCCCAGTACGCCAGTGTCATATTGACGTTAAGTGACGCCCGGTGGCCGCGCGGGGCGGCTGGCCGGCAGGTGACCGGTACAGCGAGTGCCGTCGAGCGGCCGAGGGTGGCCTTGCGTTCAGGCCCGTTCCGCGCCGGCCTCCGGCTCGGCACAGGCTTCGGCCAGCACAGCGCCGATGTCTCCGACAAGACCGGCGACGGGCTCGTGCGTGAGCTCCGTCATCCGCAGCCGCCCGCCGACGGTGACGACGCCGAGCACGTGCTCCCCGCGCAGCTGGGTGATCTGCGCCGGGCCCCACAGGGCGGTGAGCGTGCCCGCACCGTGCCGACGCGGTTCTGCCACGCCGAGGTTGGTGATCTGGATGTCGGCCGCGGTGGCGGCGGCCATCATCGCCTCGGCCTCCGGCCCGCTCGCGGGGGCGTGTTCCGTCAGCTGGGCAGCACCGGCCTGGAGGACGTGCGGGGCGCGCTGGCGCATGAGCGACTCGCGGGTGCTACGGGCGAGCTTCCAGAAGTCGTCGGCCTCGTGCGCCTCGCTCGAAGTCCGGGCCCCGACAAAGCGGTTGACCACCTCGTCGGGCAGGTCGCAGGCCCGGCGCAGGTCCACCGGAGTCAGCACCCGTACGAACTCCCGGCCACGCCGGTGGAACACCACCGCGGCGGCGGCGCAGAGCGCGGCGTGCACCGAGGCGCTCTCCCGGCGGCAGCGGTGGACGAGTCGGGTCGTCAGCTCCTGGTCCAGCGCCAGAGCCTGAAGGTGCGGCAAGTGCCCCGAGAACGCGGCGAGTTCACCGGTCGCGCTCATGCGCGGATCGTCGGGTTGCGCGGCGGCGACCACGGTGCCGGGCGGCGTGATGACGCGGGCGAGGAGGGCTTCCTGCGCCTCGGGGACACCACCGGGCACCTGCTCCTCGCCGTCCAAGGCCGCCACCAGGTCCAGCATCGCCCGCAACCCGCCCACCCCGTCGGTGATCTGGTGGGCGAACGTGAGCACGATGTCGCACCGCCGGCCCCGCGGCAGAAGGGCGGCGCGCACCAGAGGCCCTGGGGCCGAAGGGATCGGCCGGGTCTGCTCGGCGGCCACGACGGCCTGCCAGGGCGTGCTCTCGGGCAGCGTCGTCACCGGGCTCACGCGGTCGGTCCACCGGTACACGGCCTCGGGCGCGGCGCGGTCCACCGTCACCGCGAGCAGCGGGTGCCGTAGCCGCAGCTTCGCCAGCGCCGCGGTCAACTCGGCCTCCGGTACGGGCCGGTCGATTTCTGCGACCAGGGAGAACTGCAGGGGGTTCTGGCGCATGTAGAAGTCGATGGTCCGCTCGAAACCGCCCAGTGGTCGAACGACTCCTTCTCGGCTCGTGGTCACTACGTCTTCCCTTCTTTCCGGGGGAGGAGCGGGCGTCGTCGTCGGTCCCGTGCACCGGGGCCAATCTGATGTCGGTGCGCACGAACACGTAGCAGCGGATCGCAGTGCCCTCCTGCGTGGAGGACGGTCATCCATCACCGGGGCCGGTGTGCCCGAGGGGTATGTGCCGTCGCCGCCTGCCAGGCGGGGACGGCACACACCGCGGAGGTCAGGCGCGCTTGGCGGGCAGCAGGCCGATGGCCACGAGCCGCTTGTTCGAGCGCCGGGCGGCCCAGGCGACCACCACGAGGGCCAGCGCGAGCAGCGGGAAGCCCATGGCGATCTTGGCGAAGCCCAGCGAGCCGACCTGGTCGGTCGCGTAGAAGTACTGCTGGACGGCGAACCGGGCGCCGAAGACGGCGGCCAGCACCAGGGTGGCGACGTCGTAGTAGAGCCGCGAGCGCTTGTCCGCGCGCCAGATGGTGCCCTTGCCGGTGGCCGCGTTCCAGATCACGCCGGCCAGAGGCCACCGCGCCAGGACGGAGAGAAGGAAGAGGACGGCGCCGGCCAGGCTCGCCCAGATACCGATGAGGAAGTAGTCCTTGGCGGAGCCGGTGAACCAGACGAGGCCGGCGGCGATCGCGACGCCGAACACGCCGCCGATCGCGGGCTGCACCGACTCCTTGCGCACCAGGCGCTCCACGCCGATGGCTACCGCGACGGCAAGGGCGGTGATGACCGCCACCCGCAGTCCGCCGACGCTGTTGGCGACGACGAATGCCACCACGGGCAGCGCCGAGTAGACGATCCCCTTGGTGCCTCCGGCCTGGTCGAGGACCGAAGGCTGCTGTCGTGGCGCCGTCTGCTCCGCCTGCGTGTCGGACTCTGTCTCCAGGAAGCTCTTGGTCTTCATGGTGGTCAGTTCTCCCGAGTTCGTCTGGGGGCGAGATGCAATGTCACCGAGTCACTAAGTGCTAGCTTGACATTAAGTGACACGCATGGCCACCCCTCGCGGTGTGACGTGAGTCACTAAGTGACATTCGCCGGACCGTCCGCCCTCTCGCTCGAGGCGCTCGCGCTTCTCCTACTCCGAACCGTGGGCCTCAATCGCGACATCGCAATGCCGCCTCGGCGGCCGGAAGTTGGGCGAGGGCCCACTTGTACCCTTGTGTCACTTAGTGACAATGTCATTAAGTGACACAAGGGTGCTTGACCTCGCCTCTTTGTGACACCGGGTGCTGACCACAGGAAGGAACGACATGGCATTGCCAGCGACCATCTCCGTCGAGGAGTTCTTCGAGCCGCCGACCCGCGCGAAGGCGACGCTCTCGCCGGACGGCAGGAAAATGGCGTACCTGGCGCTGTGGAAGAACCGCATGAACGTCTGGATCGAAAGCGTCGACGCGCCGGGGGACGCCCGGCGAAAGCCGCCTGCTCCACCGGGCGAAGCCGCACCTGGACCCCGAGTCCCTCGCCCCGATGCGACCGGTGTCGATCACCTCCCGCGACGGTCTGACACTGCCCTCGCACCTGACGCTGCCGGTCGGTGTCGAGCCGTCCCGGCTGCCGCTCGTGCTGTTCGTCCACGGCGGCCCCTGGAGCCGGGACAGCTGGGGGTATCACCCCGCCGCGCAGCTCTTCGCCAACCGCGGCCGTGCGGTGCTGCAGGTCGACTTCCGGGGCTCCACCGGCTACGCCAAGGCCGGTATCGGGGAGTTCGCGGGCAAGATGCACGACGACCTCATCGACGCCGCGCGGTGGGCGGTCGACCAGGGGTACGCCGACCCGGAGCGCGTGGCGATCATGGGCGGCTCCTACGGCGGTTACGCGTCACTGGTCGGCGTCACCTTCACCCCGGACGTCTTCGCCGCCGCGATCGACGTCGTCGGCATCTCGGACCTGGCCAACTTCATGCGCAGCCAGCCCGAGTTCGTCAAACCGATGCTCGCCCACAACTGGTTCACGTACGTCGGTGACCCGGCCGACCCGGAGCAGGAGGCCGACATGCCGGCCGCTCGCCGATCAGCCGCGTCGACCGGATCCGGACACCGCTGATGGTGGTGCACGGCGCCAACGACGCCCGCGTCGTCCTCGCCGAGTCCGGCCAACTCGTCGAGGCCCTGCGCGCACGAGGCGTCCCCGTCGAGTACACCGTCATGAAGGACGAGGGCCACGCCATCGAGAACCCGCAGAACGTGATCGCCCTCTACACGTCGGCGGAGCGCTTCCTGGCCGAACACCTGGGCTTCGCAACCCACTTCGAGGCCGACAAGTCATGAAACCCCGCACCCACTCCATGGGAGACAACATGCCCCAGACGACCCGGACACTGCCCCAACGGCTTTACCTGCTCTGCTACACCGTGGACCAGGGCAAGTTCCAGCTCGACAACCTCCAGGGCCGTGGCCAGTTGCTGCGTGCCGGCGCCCTGACCGAGCTGGCTCGCGACGGGCTGCTCGACGCTACGGGAGGGAAGGTGTTCCGCAGGCCCGGGAAGGCACCGGACGACTCCTTCGCCGCCGCGGTCTGGAGCGACCTGCCCGACAGCAAGCCGAAGGGCTGGCTCCAGTTCGTGCACAACAAGGCCCACACCGCGGAGACTCCGGTCCGCGACCAACTCTCCGCCACGGGAGCGGTCACCGTCTCCCGCGGCAAGGTGATGGGAATCATCCCGGCCGACCGTGTCACCGTCTCCCACCCGGAGGAGGTGCGCGCCCTCCAGAACCGAGTACGCGACACCGTGCTCGGCGGAGCCGACCCGGCGTCGGTCCCGTTGGAGGAGCTGACCATGGCCGTGTTCGCGGCCGAGCTCGAGGTGACGTGCGTGTGGAGCCGCGGAGACCGCCACACCCACAAGAAAGCGCTCAAGGCGCTCGCCGCGCGGTTCGACGAAATCGTCCCCGGCCTGCGCAAGGCGCTGCGCGACTCGTACCTGTCGAGCCGGGCGGTCGGCGGCGGCTGGAGCGCCTATTAGGCACGCGGTCAGACGGCCCCGCTCCTGGGTCGTCTGCACCGACTACGACTTGTGGGGCAGCAAGGTCTGCGGACCTCGCCCGCTTGTCGAGGCGCTACTCCAGGACCCCGAGATCGAAGCCGTTCGTCCGCCCTGGACCAGCTAGGGCTGGCGGCTCGCCGGGTTGGATCTGGCTGCGGGGCGCGGTGGCGTCCGCCCATGTTTTTCTGGAAGCGGAGGCGTATCGACTCAGACGAGTCGTCCGAGACTACCGAGCAGCTTCAACTGCGAGCCTGGCCTGCTCCGTTCCCGCACCTCACAACATCAAGCGGTGGGCACAGCCCGAGACATAGCACCTAACCTCGCGCTTTCGTCAGCGCGCTCGTCCATACCTTGACCGAATAAGCGAACAGTGCCACTGAGCTGAAACGATGTGATTCATCCAGGGTTCTGTCAGCAGCACGGGGAGAAGCACTCCACCCGTGTGCCCGTGTCGAGGCTGGACGCAGCGAAGCGGGCTCACCGGTCGGGGCGGGAGTCGTTCTTCTCGGCGGTCCTGAGGTGGGTGTCGAACCAGTCGATCGCGACCGTGGAAGAGAGTTCGAACTGCTGGATGTAGGACAAGAAGTGGTTGCCGTCCGTGAGGACGAGCTTCTTCGGTTCGCGGGCGCGGTTGAAGCCGTTGAGGGCAAGGTCGGCGGGGGCGACGTCGTCGCCCTTGGCCACGAGCATCAGCAGGGGGGTGGGGGCGATGCGGGAGATCCACTGACCGGGTTCGTAGGCGCGGGCGCGGCGGTTGGACTGAAGGGTCACCTCGTTCGTCCACGTGTCGTCCGGTGCCCGGTGCAGGTAGAAGTCGGCCGCGCCCTTCTGTGGGTAGACCGCCGGGGAGCCATGGCTCGTGTCGGTGTCGACGAAAGGTACGTAGACGGGCGGCTTGCCGGCCAGCTGGTCGCGTTCGTCCTGGTGGAAGCGCTCTTCCAGGGCGCGTACCTCGTGGGGCGGGACGCGGCGCAGTCCGGTCTCATAGCCGCTGACGGTGGGGGACTGGGCGTAAACGGCTTTGATGCGGCGGTCGGTGGCCCCGAGGACCAGGGCGTGACCACCGGCGTAGCTGAATCCCCAGATGCCGATACGCTGTTCGTCGATTTCTCCGCGTGTGCCGAGGTAGGTGATCGCCCATCGCCAGTCCGCGATCTGCTGGTAGGGGTCGATGTCCTGGCGGGGTGTGCCGCCGCTGTCGCCGAAGTTGCGATGATCGTGGAGGAGAACCGCGTAGCCGGCCTCGCTGAAGCGACGGGCTGTGTGCTCGATGCTGTGGTGGCGGGTGCCGCCGAAACCGTGGGCCATGGTGATGGCGGGCAACGGCTTTTCGGCGTTCTCGGGAAGGAACAGCCAGGCGGCCAGTTCGATGCCGTCGGGCAGGGGAATGCGTACGTCGATGCGCTCAACCATGGCGGGCACTCCTTCAAGGGATCTCTGTTCGTGCGTCGTGGTGTCGCGGCCGCTCAGGTCTGAATGAATTCCTACGTCCGCTTGAGGCTCGGTGGCGCCGCGTTCGGCTCGGATTTCTCACGGCCTGCCCGCCTGCGTTCACGACCCCGACGGCATGGACGTCATGTTCTTTCCCGTGCTGTGCGCCGCAGGCGGATCGATCGCGAGCGCATGCGTGAGGGGTTCCTCCGAGGCCGGGTCACCACCATGAAGGGGGCAGCCACGAGGGCCGCCCCAAATCGTCGAGGTCGGCATACCCGCGGCTTCGCCTCGGCTTTGAGGGCATCCGTCCCGTGCGCCGCGAGAATTCTCGGTCCTGAGACCGACAAGAATCCGTCGATGTCTCTCTGCAGCGTGCCAGGAGCGTTCTTCAGCGGACTGGGTGGTTCCCTGCCCATACCGCGGGGGTTCGGCCTGACCACGGACTTGCCTGTTCGAGTTGTCCGGCGAGGCGGAAGAGCCGGCTTTCCAGGCCGTATCCGGCGGCGAACTGCATACCGACCGGGAGCCCCGTCCCGGCGTCGGCCGTCACGGGTACGGACATGGCGGGCGTGCCCGCCACGTTGAACGGCATGGTGAACGGCGACAGGTCATGGATGCGCTCGATCCAGCCGAGACCGTCCAGTGTCTCCGCACCCTCGGTGTGGGTGCCCAGAAGCACGGGAGGCTCCGGCAGGGTCGGCGTGAGGAGGATGTCGTACGCGTCGAAGTACCGCGCCAGGCTTCGGGCCACCCGGTTTCGCATCGCGAGGGCGGTGAGGAACTGCGCGCCGCCGACCCGCTGCCCGTAGTGGTAGCCGGCGAGGGTCGTCGGCTCAAGGGTCGAGGAGTCGACGGGACGGTCGAAGGCGGCGGCCAGCTCGTCGACCAGGGTGGTGAGGTTCACCGTCATGAGCCGGGCGTTGGCGAGGACGAATTCCTCCCAGTCGGCGCCGAGGCCGACCTCGGCCTCCTCCACCTGGTGACCGAGGGATTCGAGCAACCGCACGGTGCGGGAGAGGGCGTCGGTCACCGGTGCGGTAGTACGGCGTCCGCCCCACGCCTGGGTGAGGACACCGATCCGCAACGAGCCCGGATGACGGGTGACTTCCTCCGCATACGGCCGTGACGGCTGCTGGGCGAAGTAGGGGTCGCCCGATTCCGGGCCGCGTATCTGGTCGAGCAGTACCGCACTGTCGCGTACGGTGCGGCTGACGCTGCCGTGCACGGCCAGGCCGTTGAAGACCTCGTCGACGTCGGGCCCCATGGAGACCCGGCCACGGGTGGGCTTGATCCCGAAGAGGCCGTTGTAGGCGGCGGGGATACGGAGCGATCCGGCGGCGTCGGTGCCATGGGCGACCGGGACCACCCCGGCGGCGACAGCGGCGGCCGCGCCTCCACTGGATCCGCCCGCGCTGCGCTCCAGGTCCCACGGGTTGCGGGTCGCGCCGTACAACGCTGATTCCGTCGAGATGCCATAGGCCATCTCCGGTGTCGCGGTGCGCCCGAACGTCACGAGGCCCGCGCGCCGGAAGCGCTGCATCAGCGAGGAGTCGGCGCCGGCGACGTTACCGGCCGCCAGGCGGCTTCCCAGCTCCGTACGCTTCCCGGCCATGGCCACCGCGATGTCTTTGATCAGAAAAGGGACGCCGGCCAGTGGTGTGCTGACGGGGACGGGTTCGTCGTCGGTCGGCCAGGTCTCCACGACGGCGTTGATCCGCGGATCAACTGCCTGCACGGCCTCGCGTGCGGCTGCCTCCAGTTCGGCGGGGAGTACCTCGCCCTTGGCCACCAGCTCCGCCAGCCCGACCGCGTCGAAGCTCACGTACTCAGAAACTCTCACTGCCACTCCCTGACAAGAACGATACCTTCGAGTGCCGAACGATACCCTACGGTATCGAAGGGGTCGGACTGGTACCGTGAGAGAGGTGGTGAACCGCACGATCGACCGGAGTGACGGAGTAGTCATGGCATCGACCCTCAGAAGGCCAAGCAGAGTGGCGAAGCTGCCGCCTCGTGAGCGCATTCTCGACGCCGCCGAAGAGCTCTTCCAGAGGGAAGGGATCCGGCAGGTGGGGGTCCAGGCGATCGCCGACAAGGCCGAGACCACCAAAATGGCGATCTACCGGCACTTCGAGACCAAAGACGCGCTGGTCGCGGAGTGGCTGCGGATTGTCGCCGCGGACTATCAGGCGGCCTTCGACCGCGTGGAAACCGAATACCCCGGCCGGCCCGAGGAGCAGATTCTGGGCCTGGCCCGCTTCATCGCCGAGGGGCTGCCGACGATCTCATACAGGGGCTGCCCGTTCGTCAACTCCCTCGCCGAGCTGCCCGACCGTCTTCATCCGGCACGGCAAGTGATCGAGGACCACAAGGCCCACCAGGCCCGCAGGCTGATCGGCATGTGCACCGAAGCCCAGATGCCCGACCCCGGACAGGCCGCGGCCGAGATCACCTTCGTACTCGAAGGGGCGCAGGTCAGCACACAGAACGGAAGCATCGATCAGACGGGAGACCGCCTGATGAAGATCGTCGAGGGAATCGTGGACCGGCACCGCTCCCACCTCGGCGCATACGGGGCGGCCAACTGACCGCCCGCGCCGCCCGCCCGACCACCGCTCAACGTGGGCATGCGAGTGTGGCCTGGCGCGCCTGCTCACCTTTCTGACAGCCCGGCGCTCCCGACTGGCTCCACAGTCTCCAACTCCACGGCGGTGTCAGTCGCTTGACGTCTCTCCCGTGATCGTCGGATCAGCCGCCGGATTCACACTCCCGGTCAGGCCGTGGGCGATGGCCCGGCCGGTCACGGGGGCAGTGAGGTAGCGGCTCATGGAATGCATCTCGGTACCGTTGTCGATCTCGTGGTCGTCGATCTGTGGGCCGAAGCGCGGAGCCAGATCTTTGACCAGGGCGACGATGTCGCTCGCGTCGGCAATGTTCGTCCAGTTCTGAATCCCGGACGGCCAGACGCCGTTGCCTCGCTGGGGCGCTGGGATCAGCCGATCGAAAATCAGGCCGCGCAGGCCCAGGGGAGAGCCGAGAGTGACCAGCGTCGGGATCCGCCACTCGGGATGCGCTGCCCGCACCGTCTCGTTGCACAGCAGCTCGTATGCCGCCACACTGCCCAGTGAGTGCCCCACCAGGACACGCGTGTCCGGCCCGATGGCCCGGGCGACCGCTTCCTGGATGCGGTCCCTGAGGCCGGGCTCGTTGAAATACCGGTGAACCTGCTTGAGCCCAAAGATCAACAGGGGTTCGGCGACGCGGGCGAAGTAGGGCGCGTGCGTCAGCGCGTTGAGAGCGCGGCGCACCATGGGGCGTTTCAGCGGGCGGCCGGCCAGATAGCCGGCGGCCCCGCGGGACTTCGCGTCGGGCCCAAGGACCTCCGGGTGGATCCGCGCCGCCTCCAGCCACCACTCAAGGAGCAACTGCGACTCGTAGCCGGGTTCGATATCCGCTTCGTCATAGGCCGGGACCGACGTCGCGCGGGTGCCCGGTCGTACGAATGTATCGCCGTAGAAGGCGCAGGTGATGTCGTCATCGCCCAGTGCCGGTCCGGCCGGGCCGACGGCGGCAGTCACGCCGTCGCGCAGGGCGGGTGCGACCGAGGTGAGGAGGGACCGGGGTCCTTTGTACTGCTGGGACATCCCGTGGACCACTGCGATCCGAGCCATGTGTACCCCTCGGACATCCGTCGAGGCGGTCGCCTTTCGAAGCGCTGAGCGACGACTATAGTCGCTGTCGCACGGCTATGTGACGTTTTGTCAAATCCAATGTCCGGCAAGGGAGTTGGCATGCGGATTGCGGTGACTGGGGGGCTGGGGCGGATCGGCCGGGCGGTGGTGGCCGAGCTCGCCGCGCATGGTCAGGAATCCGTCCAGGTCGATGTCGCGCCGACACGGGAGCAGTGCCCCGGCTACCGGCGGGCCGATCTGCGTGAACTATGGCAGGCCGTGGATGCGCTGGACGGGGTGGACGCGGTGGTTCACCTCGCCGCGACAGGGCTGCCCGACTCGCACACGCTGCACCCGAGACTGGCGGAGGGGGCGACGTTCACGGTGAATGCGACGTCTACGTACAACGTGTTCCGGGCGGCGGCGATGCACGGCATCCAGCGCGTTGTCTGGGCCTCCAGTGAGACTGTCCTCGGCCCGCCCTTCCGGATTGCCGGCCCTGGCCATCTGCCCTTGGACGAGTCCCACCCTGTACGCCCGGAGACCTCCTACGCCCTGTCGAAGGCAATAGGTGAGGAATTGGCGCGGCATTTTGCCCACCGCTATTCGATGACCCTGGTGGCCCTCCGCTTTTCGGTCGTCATGGACCGTATGGACTACGCGGCTCTGTCCGAGTACTGGGCCGAGCCGGAACGCGGCCGTTGGAACCTGTGGAGCTACGTAGACCTCGCCGATGCGGCGGTGAGCTGCCGGCTCGCCCTGACGGCAGGGCTGGCCGGCGCGATGGCCGTAACGCTGGCGGCTCCCGACACCCTGTCCGACAGGCCCACCGCGGAGTTGCTCGACAGGTACTGGGCAGGAGTGCGGGTCGCCAGGCCCCTGGGCACTTTTGAGTCGCTCCAAAGCAGTGCGAAAGCGCACGAATTGTTCGGTTGGCGCCCGGTGCGGTCCTGGCGGGACAACGATGGGTGAGAGCTCAGTCCGACCTGTCGGCGCAGCGCGTGCCGGAGGGATTGTGGCCGTGCGGTAGATCGGCGAAGAGCTCCTTGAAAGTCGGCGAGAGCCGCATGAAATCAAAGGCGGGCTCGTATCCGAGCAACTCCCGTGTTTCGGTGATGTCCAGTCGCTTGAACCAATTGTTGCTGACGGCATGGAAAATTCCGAAGGTGATTCCCTCGACTCGGATGGCACGTTCCAGGAGGCGATACAAGTCCTCATCCGCCACAAAGGTTCCGATCATCCAGTCGGAGTCCGAAGCCTCTGCTGCATCGGGTTTTTGGAAGGCGCCAATGCGTACCGCCATTACCGTGAGCCGTTCGCGCTCGGCCATGTAACGGCCAAGCGCCTCGCCAAAACATTTAGTGACTCCGTAGAGATTTCCCGGGTTTACCGGGGTGTCCGCCGAGATCTGACGGCCGGGGCTGTAGCCGGATACGGCGTGCACCGACGAGGCGAAGACGAGTCGCGGGCAGCGGGCCTCCTTTGCGGCAGCGAATGTGTGGTAGGTGCCTACGATGTTGGCTGCGAGCAAACTGTCCCAGCCCGCGGCAGTGTTCGAATCGGCTGCGAGATGCAGGACGCAGTCGGCGCCCCGGAAAAGTTCTGTGAGCCGCGGAAGATCCGCCAGATCGCAGTGCTCGGTCCGCCCATAGGCGGCGATTCCTGAAAGATCGACTCCGGGGCGGTCCAACAGGACGAGCTCGAACCGGTCTGCCGCGAATTCCGCGAAACCCCTGCCTATGCGCCCGGCGGCGCCGGTGAGGATCACTCGGAGGCGCCCCTCTGTAAAGGGAAAGGGTGTTTGAATAGTGACCGCATCGCTCATTTGTGCCCCAGCTGTCGGTGTCGACCTTGGGATCAGGGTCTTCCCCTGAACGGGAAAATGCTATCGGCGCGAACGTAGTGGGCGTATCGTACGGGCCCAGTGCTGGAGTTCCGAGGGGCAGAAACGGTCGAATGGTCTCGCACGATTCAATGGGAGATGGCGGCGAAGGACCTCGCAGATTCGTGATTGCCGCGGGGACCGGAAGCTACGTGCAGTCGGGCATCGAAGACCTTCCCGGTGTAGAAGGTGACGTGGAACTCATGGCGACGCTGTTCGCCTCCCTCGGCTACGAACGGGTGCTCGCGGAGCGGAGTCGAAACCCGGCGGCCGGGGAACTCGTCTCAGGCCTGGAGGAGTGGGTCGGGTCGGCGGACCGCAGGCCGGACGACATCGTGGTGCTCTACTACGCCGGCCACGGCGTGCGCGCCAGCGGCGGACGCCATTATCTGCTCTGCGCCGACAGTGTCGAGAATCGCCTGGTGTCGACCGCCATCAGAACGGACGACCTGGCTCTGGTATTCGCGGACGACGCGGTGCGCGCCCGCGTGCTGATCGTCCTCGACACCTGCTACGCGGGTGCCGGGACGACCGACATCGCCATGGTGGCGAACCAGTTGGCGACCGGGAGGGCGACGGCGGCGGGAAATCTGTGGCTCCTCGCCGGCGCCCGGGCCCGGGACGAGGCCGGCGAAGGCGTACTGACCAGTGCTCTGGCCGGGAGCCTTGCCGTACCGAAGGCCGGCGCGCACCAGCAGTACATCGACCTGTCCGAGATCACCGAGCGGATCAACGAGGATTTCCGCGCGAACCACCCTTACCAGCATGCGAGTTGCACATCAGTGGACACCGCTGGAGTGCCTCCGTTCTTCCCCAACCGGAACTTCGTACCCGGCCTGTTCGGTGGGGAGCTGGACGTCGAGACGCTCGCCAGGATGAGGCGGGAGCGATCCGCGCACTTCGATCCACGCGCCCGCGGAGTGGAGCACATCGGGGAGATGGGCTCGTACTTCACCGGACGGGTCGCTGCTCTCACGTCGTTGTCCCGCTGGCTGTCCGAGCCCTCTCACGACCGCCGTGCGCGGGTTGTTACGGGTGGGCCTGGATCGGGCAAGTCCGCCCTGCTCGGACGCCTGTTGCACCTCGCGGACGCACCGGTGGCCGATGACCGGATTCCCTCCGAGACCGTGCCGCCGCCCGGGTGTGTCACCACGCACCTCCACCTGCGCCGCAGGACCCTCGACGACGTCGTCGCCGAACTGGGCCGGGCCGCCGGTTGTGTGGCCACCACGCCGGACGATCTGCTGGGCTTCCTGCGTGGCCGGTCCTCGCAGTTCACGGTACTGCTCGATGCCTTGGACGAGGCCGGAATCGTCGGTGACCAGGCGGAAGCGACGTTGATCGCACGGGCGTTGCTGCGGCCGATGTCGACCATGGCACAGGTCCGGCTCATTGTCGGCACCCGGCGGGGTCCGATCGAGGCCCTGGGCACCGGCGTCCAACTCATCGACCTGGACCGGCCGGAGTACGCGGGCATCCAGGACGTGGCCGACTACGTGACGGCCCTGCTGCTGGCGGAAGGTGACCCCGAAAGTCTCTCCCCGTGCCGGGGGCGGTCGGATCTCGCTGCCGCGGTGGCCGGTGGGGTCGCTGTCAGGGCGGGACAGTCCTTCCTTGTCGCCAACATGACAGCCCGCTCGCTGATCAACCGTCAGGTGGAAGTGGATCCGAGCCAGGCCGGCTGGCACCGACGGCTGCCGAACGAGGTGAAGGACGTCTTCGCCGCCTACCTGTCGCGCTTCGGGGCCAACGAGTGGCGGGTGCGCAGACTACTGACCCCGCTCGCTTACGCCGAGGGGCAGGGTCTTCCGTGGGACAACGTGTGGGCGGCGCTTGCTTCGGTGCTGGCAGGGGTGCGCTGTTCCGACGAGGACGTCAACTGGCTCCTGGGGAACGCCGGAGCGTACATCGTCGAGGTGCGCGTGGGCGACCGCTCGGTATTCCGGCTCTACCACGAGACGCTCGCAGAGTTCCTCAGGGACGCCCGGCGCGACAAGGAGGCACACCGCCGGATCACCACGACACTGCTCGGGCAGGTGCCGACCACAGCAGGGCGTCGCGCCTGGGGCGATGCCCATCTCTATATACGGAGCCATTTGGCCAGCCATGCGGCGATTGCCGGCAGCCTGGACGATCTGCTGGCCGATCCGGAATTTCTGGTGCATGCCGATCCGGGAGTCCTGGCGCCGGCACTGCGCTGGGTCGGTGGCGAGCAGGCGCGGACGGTGCGTTCGATCTACCGGTCCTCACTCACGCTGCACCGCCAGTCCGATGCCGTGACACGGAGGCAGATACTGGCCTTCGACGCCGCGAGCCATCAAATGAGGTCCTTGGCGCGGGAGTTGAGCGCGGACCTGCCCTGGCGGGTGCGGTGGGCCACCGGCTCCCAGGCCAATCCAGCTCTGCAGATGTCCTTCGTCGATCACTCCCATGGAGTGAAGAGCGCGGATTGCTTCGAACTGGACCAGCAACCCTATGCCGTCACGGCGAACACGGACGGCATGCTGCGACTGTGGGACCTGAGCAACGGGAACCTGCACGGAATGCTCCGTGGCCACATGGCAGAGGTGAACTCTGTGAACTGCGTGCGGTCCGGCGGCGAGGTGCTCGGGATCAGCGCGAGCAGCGACGGCACGGCCCGGGTGTGGAACTTGAGGGAGGAGAGCGAGAGCGCGGTCTTCAGCGGGCACGTCGGGCGGGTGGGCGTGGCGGCCGGTCTGGTTGTCGCGGGACGTCTGATGCTGGTGAGCGGTGGTGACGATCGCACCATCCGGCTCTGGGACATCGCCACCGGGCGGGAGAAGCGGCGCCTGCACGGTCATACGGGCGCTGTCCGGGCCCTCGCATGCGCAGAGATCGACGGTGAGCCGCTCATCGCCAGTGGCGGGAGCGACGGCACCGTACGGTTGTGGGACCCCTCCGGAACCACGCCCGCACAAGCCGGGCGCCGCTTCGGGGAACGGGCGGTGCTCACGGGGCACTCCGGCGAGGTGAACACGGTGACCTTCGCCGAACTGGGGGGCGCGCCCGTGGTGATCAGTGGTGGGGACGACCGCACCGTCCGCGTCTGGGACGTGCGGCGACAGGAGCAGCGGTGCCTGTTCTCCGGTGACATGGGGTGGGTCCGGGCGGTGGCCTGCATGACGCTCGATGGCCGGAAGGTGGTGGTGTGCGGTACCGACAGCGGCCACGCCCACATCTGGGACCTGCACCAGGAAGTCGAACTGAGCGTGCTGATAGGGCACACGCACTGGGTGCGGGCTGTCGCGGGGGTGCGGATCGAGGGGCGCACCGCGGTGGTGACCGGAGCCAGTGACGGCACCATGTGCGTATGGGACCCCAGCGTGGAGCCCAACCCCAAGGACGTGGTGGGGCATGCGGGCGGAGTGAACGCTGTGGGTGCGGTGAGTGTGGAGGGCCGTGCCCTCGCCGTCAGCGGTGGGGACGATCGCACGGTGCGCGCCTGGGACGTCGAGTCCGGTCGTCAGCGCGGAGTCATCGAGGGGCACAGCGGGTTCGTTCGGGCGGTGGCCGGCGCCAGGATCGATGAGGCGACGGTGATCGTCAGTGGCGCCAGCGACGGCACTGTTCGGGTGTGGGACCTGTTGGGCTGGCGGCAGCGGGCGGTCCTGACCGGGCACACCGACTGGGTCAGCTCGGTGGCCTGCACGCAGATCAGGGGCAGGCCCGTGGCTGTCAGCGTCAGCGACGACTGCACCTTGCGGGTCTGGGATCTGCGCAGCAACAGTGAGCGCGACATCTTGTCGGGGCACGCCGGTGGGATCAACACGGTGGCGTGCACGTCCTTGGACGGGCGGCCGGTCGCGCTGACCGGGGCGTTCGACGGCTCGATACGGTTGTGGGACCTGGAAACCGGCCGGACCTCCGCGGTGTTCACCGGTCATACGGGCTGGGTGCGGGCGCTGGACTGCGCCACGCTCGACGGGCGTCCGGTGGTGGTCAGTGTCGACGACGACGGTGGTGTGTTCGTGTGGGACCTGAAGGACCGCAAGAGGTGTGTGCGCCTGAGCGATGCGGGGGTCGGCACCAACGCCATCTCCTGTATGCGGCTGCGGGATCGCAAGGTCGTCGTGACGGCGGGGGACGACCGGATCGTACGGTTCTGGGACCTGCACACCTGGGAGCGTCAGAAAGGCTTCGTGCTCCCCGCCCCGGGGTGGTCGCTTGCCATGGCCCCGGACAACCGACTGGTGGTGGGAACGGGGCGGGAGGTCTGCGTGTTCGACTACTACGGAGAGGGCGCGCCCGGCTGAGCCGGGCGCACCAGCCGTTCCAGGTCCTGGATCTGCTGTCCCAGCCAGCGGACCGGATCTCCGCCCGCGACCGCGGCACGCAGCCCCGCCGCCCTTCGGCATCGTTCGGCGGGGGACAGGTCGACGGCGTTCCGCAGCGCTCTGGCGGTCGAGCCGACGTCACGCGGGTGGTGCAGCAACTCGGATTGGTGACCGAGCAGATCGCTGCTGCCTGCGGTGCGGGAGAGCACCAGGGTGCCGTGGCGCGCGTTGAGCTGGGGCCCTTCCTGTGAGACGAGGTTCATGCCATCGCGTACCGGGTTCACCAGCAATACGTCATAGGACTTGAGCGCCGCCAGGCACCGGTGCACGTCGTACCCCAGGTGCACGCGAAGGCAGCCGGGAAACCGCCGGTTCAGACGGTCGGCCAGTTCTCGGATCCGCTGGGCGTGGACGCGGTACTCCGGCACGCGTTCCCTCGACGGTGTCAGGCAGGCGGTCATGACTACCTGGCCTCGCAGCTCCGGCGCCCGCCCCAGGAACAGCTCGTACGCCTCCAGGCCGCGCAGGATGTTCTTGGACGGGTCGATCCGGTCCACCCGGACGATGTGCCGGACCGCGGGGTCGAGCGCGAACCGGCGCTCCCAGGCTCCGACCTCCGGACTCCGTGCGGTGGCGGACAGCAGGGCCGAGTCCGCGAGCACCGGGTAACACTTGATGGTGGTGGTGCGAATGGGGCCGGGGGGACAGGGGGACCTCGGGGAGCGCGAAGGCTCCACCATGCCGGTCAACTGCCGGCCCGAGCCTGTGTGGTGCACCCGGTGCCCCCAAGCCTCGCAGCAAGCAAGGAAGTTGGTTATCCAACGCGGGGACTGGAAGCCGATCAGGTGTGCCGCCAGCATGCCGTCCACTACCCCGCTGGAGACGGACCGTGGCAGCTGGGCCAGTTCGCCGGGAGTGCAGAAGGGTGTGTGCAGGAAGAGTCCGACGGGCTGGTGCGGACGTACGGCACGGAGGAACCAAGGGGTGGTCGCCAGTTGATAGTCCTGGACCAGCACGGGGGTGCCGGGCCGAGTCTGCCGGACGAGGTACTCCGCGACACTCCGGTTCACCTGCTGGTAAGAGCGGGTGAAGGTGGCCTGCTCCGGGGGCGGGCCGCCCGTGCCGGCGAGGTCCGGCCACAGACCGTGCAGGGCTGTCCAGAGCATACGCACGCCAACGTCGTCGTAGTACTCACGGTAGGTCTGCTCGCTGACCGGGACAGGGGTGTAGGCGTAACCCAGGTGCCGGGTGAGCCTCGCACGCTCCGTGGCGCCGGTGATGCTGTGGTCCGCTTCCGAGGCGGAGGGTGCCACCCACAGCGTGCGTCGGGGAAGTTCTCGCGCGGCGGTGTCGAGGAGGGAGGTGACGCTCCCCGGTCGGTGTTCCATCCGTGGTTGCGGCCCCGTGTCCGAGAAGGTGACGGGGCCGCGGTCGGAGGCGATCGCGAGGGTCTGTGTCACGGCGGAGGTACCACGGCGAGGTCGGCCGGCTCCGCGGCGAGCGCCCGTGGTGCGGTCAAGGGATGGCCGCGCAGGGCGTTGGCGATCGCGTGCACCAATCCGAGGTGGACGGTCTCGACCACCCCGTAGTCCCAACTGGGCACGTGCAGAGCCACATCGACCCGGTGCAGGGCGCGCCCGCCGTCGGAGCCGAGGAGCCCGATCGTGGCGGCGCCGAGTTCGCGTGCCGTGTCCAGGCCCGCCAGCACGTTCTCCGAGTTGCCGCTGACGCTGACGGCGACCGTGACGTCCTGCGGGTCGAGGAGGGTGTCCAGCTGACCCGCGAAGCCCTGGGCACTGCCGTTGTCGTTGATCCAGGCACTGAACAGCGAAGAGTTGTCGGCGAGTGCGACGACACGCAACCGCTCGTGCCGAGTGCGGCCGATTCCCTTGGATAGGTCGCACGCCATGTGGCCTGCGGTGGAGGCACTGCCCCCGTTGCCCATGACGTAGACCCGGGCCCGGCGACGCCGGGCCTTGTTGAGAAGCGTCACGGCCTGGTGCACCGCGCCGGGGTCGATTGCGCCGAAACCTTTGGTGGCTTCCCGGAGGAAGATCTCGTAGTTGTGCGGCGCGGATCGCGTGCGACGGCGTGAGGGAGCCTGACCGCTTCGGAGCACTGTCGGGTCATCCGACACGTTCGGCGATGCCTGTTCGGAAACTGTGGCCACGGGTTGCGCACTGGTGTCGGAGGACCCAAAACATAGGCGGTGCACTCCCAGCAAGCGACGACATTATTGTACGAAATTGTACGAACCTGCCTTGCCTCCCACGGATGTTAGCCCGGAGGTCACGCCTCCGCAGGTGTGTCGCCGGCTTTGGTGCAAGACGCCGTGCCCCAGAAGGGCCCTGGCTGCTCTACGGCGGCACCTGCGAGGCGTTGACACCGATCCCGCAGCACGGGCTGATGGCAGATCGGGACCGACTTCCACGGCCTGAGGGGCACGCTGCGCCGCGCCGATCGCGTCTCGCGCTCCGGTTGATCCCGGTCGGCAGCAGCACGACCCCTGTCGCCGTTCGCACTTCAGAGCCAGGAGGGCGAACGGCGACAGCACAAGGTGAAACCGATCTTCACGGCCACGACCACGGCCACGACCACCCGGAGTCCGACGGTCACCGAAAGACCGCAATTATCCGGTCTTGAGTTCAGTAGATCGTGGCGGGTACCTGCTGTGCGCTTTGACGAGTGAGTGCGAAGGCCCCACGTACTGCGACCTGTCGGTCCGTCACGCTGTAGAGAGGGATCTCCTGCATCAGCTCCGCGTGCTCCGCGCCTGAAGCGATGAAGCGCTCCAGGAAAACGGTGTCCGAGATCAGGAGGTCACAGACCCCGGGCGCCTGTAGCACCCCGCTCGTCAGCCAGACAGAGCCGCCCTCGCTCATACAGGTCAGCACGATGCTGCGGAGGAACTGCCCCAAGATGGCGCCGAACAGTCGCATGATCTCGCGGCAGCAGGCGTCGCCGCCGACAGCGGCCGCGGTGATCACTGGGCCGATGCCGCGGTGCTCCCGCCGGAAGCGGTCGACGTGCTCCTGGATGTAGGGGCCCGGCTTCTTCCGCGTGGTCATGAAGTCGTACATGTGGTCGATGCCGCGGAGTCCGCCGATGGACAGCTCCACCGAGATCGGGATGCCCGGTCGGAGTCGCTGCAGCGATCGGAGGTAGTCCTCCTCCAGGGCGGTCACCGGCTGCCAGGTGACATGCCCCGACTCCGCTGGGTGGGCCTGTCCGGCCCTGTCCACCGCGGCGCTCCCTACGCCGGTGCCGACCGATACGGCCAGAAGGGCCGGGCCTGGATGAGGCGTTACCTCCGGGGTCAGCGCCACCCAGTCGGACTCGTCGAGGTCGGCGACTCCGGCTGTCGTGGCGACCATGTCGTTGAGGGTCGTGAGCGTCATCCCCAGGTCCGCGGCGAAGGCGCGGCGCCGGAAGGTGGGCCACTGTGGATGGTTGGTGATTCTGACGTCGCCGTCGCGTCCGGGCCGCCCTGCCACGCCCGCGACCAGCGATCGGGGCAGACAGCCTGCCATGTCGAAGCATCCGTAGAAGAGGTGCTCCAGAGAGTCGTAGTCGGCGGACCGCGCCTGAACGTGCCTGGTCTCTCCGGTGATCGGGTCCAGGAACCACATGTGTGTCTTGGTGCCGCCGGCATCGATGCCGGCGATGTCAGTACGCGGAAGGCTGGTGATTCGCTCTCGCGAAATGTGCGGCATGGCATTCCTCATGTGTAGGTGGCCGGTTGCAACCGGCCACGAACGGCGGGCGGTTGACGAAAACCGCTCGGTGCGTCGGCCGCCCGGTGTCGAAGTGCCGGAGACCGCTACGGTGTTCCCGCTCGCGCCAGGGGGATGTCGAGGATCGTCAGGAGGCCTGCACCAGAGAGGCAGGTTCAGGCCGCGGTCTTGGATACCTTCTCTCAAGCCAGGTTAGAGTCCGGGCCTCTCCCGCATAATCCCTCTAATTGGCGAACTTCCGCACAGGCACGTTATGCGGCGCCGTGTTCGGCTTTGCGGAGCAGACATGACGGCCCAAAACGCTCCGGCGAGCCGTACGGATCCTCTTCTCCGTCGTACCGGGGCGGCGGAGTTGCCGGGCCTGGCACAGACCCGCGACGCCAACCGGAGCGTCAATGAGCAAAGGCGTGCTGAGCTGCTCACGGATGGCGGCACGCGTCAGACGCCGAGGCTCGGATGGTCTCTGAGCTGCCTGCGGGAGCTGATGTCGAGCTTGCGGAAGATGTTGCGCAGGTGGGCGTCGACGGTGCGTGGGCTGAGGAAGAGGTGGGCAGCGACTTCTTTGGAGGTCGCCCCGGTGGAGACGAGCCGGGCAATGCACCTCTCCTGTTCGGTGAGCCGGCCGTCAGTGCTCCCGGACCGGCTCTGGGCCTTCTCACCGGTGGCCCGGAGTTCGTCCGCCCCTCGCCGGGCGAGCGCCTCGGCCCCTATCTCGGACGCCAACTCGTGTGCGGTACGCAGGTGTTGGCGGCAGTCGCGTCGACGCCCCCGGCGCCGCAGCCACTCCCCGTACAGGAGGTGGGCTCGGGCCCGGTAAGGGACCAGGGGACTCTTGTCGAGATGCTCGATGGCCTCCCGGTAGTGGTCTTCGATCCCGGTGACCAGCCCTCGTGCGTATGCCGCGATCCCCAGGCCGGAGACAGTGTCACTGGCCTCGGTGCGCTCGGTCAGCGATACCAGCGCTTCGGCGGCCGCCTCGTGCTCACCGCACCGGACCGCTGCCTCCACCAGTTCCGGCAAGGAGAAACCGGCGAGGAAGAGGTCGCCATGTGCGGTGGCCTGCCGAGCCGCGGTCAGTGCGGCGGAGTAGTCGCCCAGGCTGTTGTGCAGCACGGCGGCTGCCCAGTGCGTGTTGGCCATCAGCTGCCCCGCGCCGCTCGCCGCCGACGTCGCGGTGACCGTCTCGAACAGCTCCAGCGCTTCTTGTCGTCGGCCGCGCATCGCTGCCAGTTGCAGCCTGTGGTACGTCACCGGGGGACCGCCGACGGCGTCGGCGATGGCCTCCTCCTCGGTGATCGCGGCCATGGCCCGCCCGAGGTCACCCGAGAACGCGCTGCTGGACGCCGTCTGCGCCAGGCCCAGACGCAGCAGGAGCGGCGAGCCCGACGCGCGGCCGGTCTTCATCAGCCACTCGGTGATCTCCTCGTGGGTGTGCGGGTCCCACAGTTCGCAGGCCAGCACGACGGCGAGTGCGGGCCGCCGGATCCACATCGGGGCGTCGTCCCCGTGGAGAGCCTTGCGTATCAGGGGGTAGGCGGCCCTGGGCCCGTCCGTGGTCAGGAGGATCAACGCGTCCAGGACATCCGGTGATCGCGGTGCGGGCGCCGAGGCCCGTGCCGCCGCGAGGACCCTGTCCATCACCCCGGTGGCCCGGCCGACGACCAGGCTCATCTCGAGCGCGTCCAGGAAGCATTCGCGCGACCACTCCGGGTCCACGTCCGCGAGCCGCTGGGCGGCGCGCAGCATGTACATCGGGCCGTTGTTGTCGTTGTCCCGCAGAAACGCGAGCTGCCCGTGCAGCAGGTCGGCGCGGGCGCGCTGGCGGGTGTGCAGTGTCAGGTGCCCGACTGTGGCCAGGAGCTGTCGTGCGGCGTCGCTCGTACCCGCGTCTATGTGTGCCCGCACGGCTGTCAGAGTCCGTTCGGTGCGCTTGGCGGCGTCCAGCGACAGGGCCGCGGCACGTTCGGCGAAGGCAGCCGCAGCCGCTGTCCCGCCCCGGGCCTGTGCACGGGCCGCGGAACGCTCCAGCTCGGCGGCGACGTCCTCGTCGGGCCCGGTGCCGGCCTGGGCCCGGTGCCAGGCGCGCCGGTCGGGATCCACGGCCGGGTCCGTGACGTCGGCCAGCGCCCGGTGGGCCGACAGGCGCTCCCCGGGCCGTGCGGCGCGGTAGACGGCGGACCGGGCCAGGGGGTGGCAGAAGCGGATGCGGGTGGAGAACTCGACCAGCCCGGTGGCGGCCGCTTCCTCGCCTGCCACCGTCACGTCGATGTCCAACTGCCGTGCGGCGGGCCACAACAGAGCGGGACTTCCCGTCGGGTCGGCGCTCGCGATCGTCAGCAGCAGTCTTGTCCCGTCGGGCAGTCCCGTCAGCCTCGCCCGGTAGGTCCGCTCGACACGGTTCGGCACCGACGTGGTGGCCGGCGGGGCGAACCCGCCGGCCGCCGGTAGTTCGAGCAGCGCGAGGGGGTTTCCGCGTGCCTCCGCCACGAGCTGGTGGCGTACCTGGTCGTCGAGGGTCAGGTGACTTCTTCTGCCCAGCAGCGTCCGTGCGTCGGTGTCGCTCAACCCGCCGACCGTCACGGTGGGCAACGCCGCCAATTCACCCGCCTCGCATCCTGGCCGGGCGGTGAACACCATGCCCACCGGCTCGCAGGCGATGCGCCTCGCGAGAAAGGCCAGCACCTTCGACGAGGCGGTGTCCAGCCAATGCGCGTCGTCGATCAGGCACAGGAGCGGACGTTCACCGGCCGCGCAGGACAGCAGTTCCAAGGCCGCAAGACCGACGCGGAACACATCAGGCGCGCCGGCCCCCAGCCCGAACGCGTTCTGCAGAGCCTCACGATGCTGGGCATGCAGATGAGAGAGATACGACAGCAGCGGCACGCACAGCTGGTGGAGGCCGGCGAACGGCAATTCCTTCTCGTATTCCGAACCGGAGGCTCGCACGATCCGCATTTCCTGAGCCGTTCGCCCGGCATACTCCAGCAGAGCACTTTTACCGATGCCCGCTTCACCCAGCAGGACGAGGGCCCCGCCGCGGCTCGCGCGCGCGGTGTTCGTCAGCTCCGTCAGGCACCCGATCTCCCGCTGCCTGCCGATGAGTTGTCCGAAAGAGTCGACCGATGTCACGCCGCACACAATAGGCGCGTCAGGACACAGGTGTGACCGTCACGTCCAGGTGGTCGAGACCGCGCAGGCCGTTGTTGATCATCGGTCGGCGCTCGTTGATGTCGAAGCGGGCGACCCGGTCGGCGAGCCTTTCCAGCAACGCGCTCATCTCCAGCCTGGCGAGGTGCATCCCGACGCACACGTGCTCGCCCCGCCCGAAGGCGAGGTGGTCCGAAGGGCGGCGGGTGATGTCGAAGCGCGTCGGGTTCGCGTAGTGGCGCTCATCGCGGTTGGCGGAGGCATAGAGCAGCGCGACCCGTGACCCGGCGGCCAGCGGGACTCCGCCGACCTCATGATCCTCGGTGAGCACCCGGCTGAACTGGGGCACCGGAGTCTCCAGGCGCAACGACTCGTTGATCGCGTGCGGAATCAACGAGCGGTCCTCCCGCAGCAGGTCCCACTGGTCCGGGTTCTCGGCGAACAACGCGACCGCGTTGGCGATGGCGAGAATGGTCGTGTCCAGGCTGGGCGTGACGTAGTCGAGCATCATCACCGGGCACTTGTCGCGCGGGATCTCGCCACGGTCGGCGGCCTCGTAGAGCTGTGCGGCCCAGCCGTCGGGGTCGATCTTCCCCGGCACGGCGTCCTTCATGGCGAAGGCCATGAACTCCTCGACGGCGGGTCCCGCGGCGGCTGCCCGGTCGTCGGCGGGGCCCTGGGTGTTCCAGATGGCCGCGGCCCACTCCAGCATCTTCTCCCGTCCCTGGTCGGGAAGCCCGACCAGGTCCGACACCACGGTCATGGGCAGATACTCCGCCAGCTCGGTGACGACCTCGAACCGGCCTCGGCCGACGACCCGCTCGACGACCCGGTCGGCCTCGCTCTCGATCCGCGGAGTCACCTCGCGCATCCGGTCCGGCCGCAGCGGCCGTCCCAGCACCGAGCGCATCGCCGTGTGCTCGGGGGGATCGCTGCACAGCGTGATCCCCTCCAGTTGCGCGTTCACGTCCGGATCCACGAAGACCCCACGCGCTGACGAGAACGTCCGCCAGTCCATCAGCGCGGCGCGCACCTCTTCGTAGCGGGGCAACGCGTAAAGGTCGTAGCGGGACAGATGCACCACAGGCCCGAGGGCCCGCAGTTCGGCATAGAGATCGTACGGATCGGTGCGCGCCGATTCGGTGTAGAGATCGACGTCGCTGACGGGTATGTGGGACAACGGTTCTCCAAGGAAAAGGGGGTCCTTGGAGACGTTTCATCGTGGCGAGGTTCCTTCGCATCGGTAAGAACTACGTAGGTGCCTCGAAGATGAAGTCCAGGCGAGGTCCTGCCCGTTCGGCCTCCCGTTCTGCCCGCAAAGGCAGTACCCGTAGTCATGGTGTGTGCGATGCCGCCGACACGCGTCGACGCTCACCGGGACGCCCTGGCCGCGCAGCGGCGACGGGTGTTCCGGAAGGCGTCGCCGGGCGTTGCTGTCCCGGTGAGCTCTTCGGTGAGCTGGGGGAGTGGTCGATGACGATGGGACTGCTTGATGAGGTGGCTGCTCTGGCGTCTTGGAGGCCGGGTTGACGGTGGCCGCAGCCGGGCATCAGGCCGCCGCCCGCAGGGAGGGGCTCGTCCAGGCGTTGCACGGCCTGGCGGCACTCGACCGTAACCAAGCCGTCGCGATCTTGATCGTGGTCGAGCTGCTCGTGGCGGTCGGCCGCACCAACGCCTGGCGCACATCGACGAAAAGCCCGCGAGGTACGAGCGGATGGGCCAAGCCCGGCCGTAAGCGGTCTCCCGACCCCTTGCAGGCGGTCGATGTTCTCGGGCTTGGTCTCACCCCGAGAGTGAAGCCGCTGCATGCCCGCCAGGGTGGTGTGTCAGACCACGGCGAGACGGTCCACCAGCAGTTCCACCCGCTGCGCGGCGTCCTCCGGCAGTTGCCGCCCCGCCCGGGTCAGGGTCGCGAGGCCGTGCAGTGATGCCCAGAACACTTCGGTGAACAGCCCCGGGTGGACGCCGTCCCCGGCGACCTCGCCCAGGCTTTCCAGCAGCGCGGCGAAGGCGTCCTTGAGAGGTTCCGGGGTGTCCTCGTCCGCGAAGGCCAGGCCGCCGTCGAGCTGGAACAAGGCGTCGTAGACCGCCGGGTTGCGTGCGGCGAAGTCGAGGTAGGCGCGGGCCAGGGCCGTGACGCGGGCCCGGGGGTTGTCCGCGGCGGAGGTCGCGGCACGTACCGTCGCGGCCAGCTCCGCGGCGCCTTCGATGGCGACGGCACCGATGATCTCGCGCTTGCCGCGGAAGTGGCTGTAGAGGACGGGCTGGCTGTATTCGATGCGCTCGGCGAGCCGGCGGGTGGTGACCGCGTCCCAGCCCTGCTGCTCGGCGAGTTCACGGGCCGTCGCGACGATGAGGCGCTCACGCTCCGCCCGTTCGCGCTGCTTGCGTTCCTGTACCGACATGATTCGATCCTAGCACTGCTAGACAATCAAGCGGCAGCAGTACTAGCGTTGCCTCAACAGCTAGCAGCACTAGATGTCAGGGGGCAGTATGTTCAGCGCACTCGAGGTCGTCACCACCGTGGTCGTCGGCGTGATGGTGGGCGTGGAGTTCTCCGTCGGCTTCGTCATGAACCGGATCCTCAACGCACTCCCCGAGGACAGTGGCCAGCTCGGCCACGCCCGCGGGGGTCGGATGCTCGGTGCCGTGATGCCGGTCTGGTACATCGGCTCGCTCGTCCTCGTCGGCATCTGGGCGATTGCCGGATGGCACCACCACGGCACCGGCCTCGTCGTCACCGCCGGCGCGCTGCTGGCCCTCAGTGTGGTCATGTCGCTCCTGCTGCTTGTCCCGATCAACAACCGGAACAAGACGTGGACCCCTGACAACCGGCCTGCCGACTGGAAGCAGCAGATGAATCGCTGGGAGCGCTGGCACTACGTCCGCGTCGCCGTCATCATCGCCGCCTTCGCCGTGCTGGTCGCCGCCCTCACCTGAGCCCGCGGGCTCACTCATCCGGTCGTCGTCATCCCAACTGCTCGGCCGTGCGCCCGAAGTCCAGGCCCTCGCCAAGCGTCGGGGCAGCTTCCGCGTCCGGCGCTGAGTTCGGCCCAACGACCGTACGCCGATGGTGCCTTGTTCCAGTCTCACCGGGCGGCAGACCATAAGACGTCGTTTCACTTGGTGAGTCGGCGGTGGTTGATGAGGCTGGTCGCGATGGCGGTGAAGGCCAGGAAGTGTTCAGGCTTGCGTTCGTAGCGTCGGTGGAGGCGGCGGCAGCCTCCGAGCCACGACATGGTGCGCTCGACTACCCAGCGGTGTTGGCCCAGGCGGTGTGAGTTCTCCACACCGCGCCGGGCGATGCGAGGAATGATGTTTCGTTCGCGGAGCCAGCGCCGCAGGTAGGGATAGTCGTAGCCCTTGTCGCCGTGGAGCTTTGCCGGCCTGCGTCGCCGCGGTCCGCGTGGGCTGCGGACGGGCGGGATCCCCATGACCAGTGGTTGCAGGGCCAGGCTGTCATGAGTGTTGGCGGCCGAGATGGCAACAGAGACGGGCAGTCCGGACCGGTCCACGATGAGGTGGATTTTCGACCCTGCTTTGCCGCGATCGGTCGGATTCGGTCCGGTCAGTTGCCCCCTTTGAGGGCACGGACACTGACGGAATCAACGGCGAATCGTGACCAGTCCAATCCACCCTGAGCACCGAGTTCGTCGAGGATGACGCGGTGCAGACGAGCCCAGACACGCTCCTGACTCCAGCGCGCGAAACGCCGGTAGACGGTCGGCCAGGCCGGCCCGAACACCGGAGGCAGCTGCCGCCAGGAACAGCCTGACGTGGCCACGAACACGATCGCAGTCAGGCATTCACGATCCCCAGCTCGCCGACGGCCCCCGCCCTGCGGGCGTACCACCACCGTCTCTGGCACCACCCGCCGAAACAACTCCCACAACTTATCCGAGACCAGATGCTCAGCAAGACTCGTCATACCAACACAACGACGCTACCCGCCAAAGGAAACGTCGTCTAAGAGGCGTCACCTCGGAACCCTCCCCAAGGGGCATTCCATGGTCGCTACAGTTCGCGTCAAGGCATTCGACCACCTGGTGTGGTCCTCAATGTCGCCGATGTCGAACGGTCCCTGGACTTCTGCACCAACCTGCTCGGCCTGGAGCCGGTGCGCGTAGCGGAGTGGCGGGCCGGCGAGATCCCCTTCCCGTCGGTGCGGATCACCCCGGAGACCATCATCGATCCGGTCGCCGGCCCGCGCGGCGAGTCCCACGTCGACCGTCTCTGCCTCACCGTGTGTCCGGCCGACCGGGACGAAGTCATCAAGTCGGTCACCTTCACCGCACTGGAGGGCCCTGTCCGGCGCTTCGGTGCCCGCGGCAGCGCCACCTCCATCTCCATCTCCATCCGGGACCCGGACACCAACGCCCTCGAACTCCGCTGGTATCCCCACGACGCGGGCCCCAGCGACACCCACTGACCGATAGCGAGAGGAAGTACCGAAAATGGCCAAGCTGCAGAGTCTCGACCCGCACACGCCGATGTTCGCGCAGTTCAAGGAGAAGACCGGGCCCATTGTCCTGGCCAACACCTTCTTCGTCCCGACGGAGAGAGCGGAATCGTTCCTGGCCCTCTTTCGGAGGCAGGCCGAGTTCATGAAGGCGCAGCCGGGATTCGTCTCCCTGCGGATGCACAAAGGAACGGCGGACAGCCGGCTCCTGATGAACGTCGCGGTCTGGGAGTCGACCGACGCGCTCGGCGCGGCGTTCGGCAGCCCCGAGTTCCAGCGCATGGCGGCCGAGTTTCCCGACGACGTCGTGTCGTACCCGCACATCTTCGAGCAGATCGACGTATGACACGGCAGCTGTAGCCGCGTGACGGGCGTGATGTCCTCGTGCTCAGCCCTGCGGGCGGGCGATCCGGCTCGGGGTCTTCTGTACCCACTCCCGGGATCTCGGCAGCGGGCCGCCGAGATCCCGGCATCGGGAATGCAGCCGCCGCTCAGAGCCCACAACTGCGATCCCGACAAACCACGCTCCTCGATCCCGCGTCGCACTCGGTTACCTGTGGGCCGAGTGCGACCTGGATCCGGTCGAGTTCGCGGCTCAGGGCCGACTCGGGCTCCCCGCCCGGTACGGGTGTCTCTCTGCGCTGGTTCCTCAGCGCCGACTGCTGGACGAGCTGTCTGTTCTTGTACAGAGCAGCCCTGGTAGTCATCTGCGGAACCATAGGCGTGCAGGAGAGCGTCACTACGACGCTGACCGTGCCGGTCCCCCCGTACCGGCCGGCCGATCTACCACCGCACGGTCTCGCTGCGAAAGGGCTGGAAATCGATCAACCTCGGCGTCCCGGTCAACCCTCGCGTATCGGCTTGTGGTCCTGCCCGCTGACCACCATCCCTTGGAGGGGATCTCACATGGCAGTACGTGCAGTACGCGCCGGCCTGATCGGCATAGCGGTGGCGGGGGCGCTGGCCGCGACCGGACTCGCGGCACCCGCGCAGTCCGCGAGCAACAGCGCGGGCGGGCGGTCGGACCACACCGGAACCCAGGCTGCGATGGACGCCGCAGTCAAGGACGGTGTGCCGGGCGTCGCCGGGCAGTCCGTCGACAAGTACGGGCGTTGGATGGGCACTTCGGGAGTCGGCAGTCTGAAGACGGGCAAGCCGCGCAGTGCCCACGACGGTTACCGGGTCGGCTCCATCACCAAAACGTTCGTCTCCACAGTGCTGCTCCAGATGGAGGCCGAGGGGAAGCTCGATCTCGACGACAAGGTCGATCAGTGGCTGCCCGGAGTCGTCCACGGCAACGGCCACGACGGCGACAGAATCAGCGTCCGGCAACTGCTCAACCACACCAGCGGCATCTTCGACGTCACCTCGGACGAGGGCTTCCAGAAGCGGGTGTTCACCAAGGGATTCCTGAAGCACCGCTACGACACCTGGACGCCCGCACAGCTGGTGAGGATCGCCATGGGGCACCGGCCCACCTTCGAGCCAGGCACCTCCTGGAGCTACTCCAACACCAATTACGTACTCGCCGGAATGATCATCAAGAAGGTCTCGGGTCATGGCTACGCGGACGAGATCGAGCGGCGCATCATCGGACCTCTCGGCCTGCGCGCCACCAGCCTGCCCGGCACCGACGCCTCGATGCCGGCGCCGAGTTCACGCGCGTACTCGAAGCTCACCCAGGAGCCGAAGCCGACGGACAGGACGTACGACGTCACCGAGCTGAACCCGTCCCTGGCCTCGTCGGCCGGCGACATGATCTCCGACTCCGGTGATCTGAACCGCTTCTACAGCGCCCTCCTGCGCGGAAAGCTGCTGAAGCCCGCCCAACTGAAGGAGATGAAGGACACGGTGCCGATCGACGGCGCCCCGAACGTGAGTTACGGCCTCGGTCTGATGCGCACCGAGCTGCCCTGCGGCGGCGAGGTCTGGGGCCACAGCGGCGGCATCCACGGCTCCTCGTCCCTGGCGGTCACCACAGCCGACGGCAGCCACTCACTCGCCCTCAACTTCAACGGTGACTGGTCGGGCGACAGCGAGGCGGTCGCCGAGGCGGAGTTCTGCGCGACGAAGTAGCCAGCCCGAGAGCTAAAAGGGGAGGCGGGGCCCGTCGTCCGGGCCCCGCCCCCTGCCGCCTCCCGTCAGGTTCAGTCGTGCGCCTGCACAGCGCGACCACACACATCGACGCGGTCGGCAGTACGCCGTGCTGACCAGCCGGGCCGCCGGTCAGAGTTGGTCAGGGACCGGTGTCCCCGGGGTGGGAGCAGAGCCCGCCCTGGTAATTGCTGTCGTACCAGGCGCCGGTGGCGTCGGCGTCCAGGTTGGTGCGGCCGGGGCCGACGCAGCGGTGGTAGTTGGACCGGGGCCACCTCTTGACCTGGATCCACACGTTGGTGTTGGTGGCGCAGTGTTCGTAGTAGGCCCGTTCACCGCCCCTGCCCTCGTTCCAGCCGCACCCTGCGGTGTAGGTCCGCTCACCGGTCTGGGAGGAGGCGGCTGTCGTGCTGCCGGAGGCCGGCGCCGACGCCAGGCCGCCGATGGCCAGCGCCGCTGTCATGGCGACCGCTGCGCAATGTCGTGCTCTCAGGAAAGTCATAGCGCTACGACTACCGGGTACCGCTTGTCCCGGGGAAGCGCAGGAAGAGCAAACCCCTCAAACGAAGGATCGTCCATTCGGCCAGGCCTCCTTTTCCCGCTTCGACGCCCGCGTCCCGCGTCGCCGCGCCCGGGACGTCGCACATCGCCTGTGACTGGCAAATCCCCGCTCCGCTGCACGTCCTGAGCTTGTCCTACCGTTCTGGTGCGGGCCCCCCGACGTCTCGACGTCCTCTGGGCCGCGATCCGCGACAACACCTCCTACGCACTCCGACCCTCAATCCCAACTGCGGCTAGACGATGGCTATTGGGAAGTTCTTCATCTTCCGTCCGCAGTTCGAGGGCCGGGGCCCTGCGGGGTGCTCAGCCAGGCCACGACTCGGTATCGGCCTGGTGAACCGTGATGCAGTGCCCGGCGTGACGTACGAGCGTATGGCTATGCGCTTTGAGCCGAGTTCGCGTATACCGCGCCTGCCGGGGAACGATTGCCGCTCTGGCGGGACTTCAGATGCGCGAGGCGACGGGTTCGCGGGTGGTTGCACAAGCCTGATCGTGTTGCTGATCGAAATCCCGATCGCCTTTCTGCTGGGGCTGGTGGCGGTCATCCGTGGATGGGGCGGTGCGGACGAGCGAACCGTGGCGCCCCCGATGGACTGGGTTCCGATCCTCTGGCTCGGCGCGTTCACCGTAGGCGTGCTCGTGATCGCCGTGATCTTCCTGCGTTCGGCGCATCCGGTCGCAGGAGCGGTCCAACTGATCGTGGCAGCCGCTGCGTTGATTTTCACGATCGCTGCTTGGCACGACCAGTACGAGCGTGCCCACCCACCTCAGCTACCGACGAGGGCCGGGACGCCCCACATTTCTTCGGACCACATGACCGGCCGGTAGAACCCACAACGGCGGCTGCCGAAGCACAAGGTCACACAGGCGCGGCAACTGCGGCACAGTCCTGCCCACTCAACCCCGCGAACTGTCGCGGTCACTCACCGACGACCATGGAGAAACAAGCTGGGTACCTGTTCCTGATCGGGGACCGGTGGCGAGCTGGTGAATGAGTCGTTGAGCCGACATGACCGATGGTGTACCGATGGTGTGACGGATCTTGATGATCGGTTCCAAGGGGATCAGTGGTCGTGGGCGGCCAATTCGCGCATGACCGGCCGGCCGCGCGCATGAACCCGGCTCCCCTCATCAAGCCCCTCGGAATCGGTCATCTAGGCTGGCGCGGTGACTGATGAGCAGGAGTGGGTGCAGCCGTCGGGAGTGTGGGCCACGGCGGTGGGGGTGGCCAGGGTGCGGGCGCTGGAGACCGAGCGGGAGAACGCGCTGTTCCGCGACCCCCTGGCACAGGCCTTCGCCGCCGCGGGCGGCCTGTGGCCCTCCTCGTCGCCGCTGCCCGACGACGAGGCGGCGCGACGCCGCCGACTGGCCGTGTCGTACTCCATCGTCATCAGGACGAAGTTCCTCGACGACCTGTTGCGGCAGGCCTCCGCGTCCGGGGTCCGGCAGGTCGTGCTGCTCGGCGCCGGCATGGACAGCCGGGCCTTCCGGATGGACTGGCCCGAGGGCACCCGGCTGTTCGAGGTCGACACCGCCGCGCCACTGGATTTCAAGGCTTCGGTGCTGCGCCAGGAGCGGGCCGTCCCACGCTGTGAGCGGATCACCGTCCCGGTCGATCTGCGGGAGGACTGGCCAGGAGCGCTGGCCGACGCAGGGCACGACCCGGCGGTGCCGACCGTGTGGATCGCCGAAGGACTGCTGATCTATCTGCCCGAGGACGCGGTGGAACTGCTGTTGGCCCGGATCGGCGCGCAGTCGGCGGCTGGCAGTCGGATGGGGCTGACGTTGGGCTCGCGCGGCGTGATCGGGCGCTTCGGCGCGGACGCCGTGCCGGGATCGGCGGCGTCCATGTGGGTCTCGGAGATGCCCGACGACCCGGTGGGCTGGCTGGCCGGGCACGGCTGGGAGGCCGACAGCCACACCCTGCGCGAGCGCGCTGCCGCCTACGGCCGCCCGATGAGTACCCCGTCGCAGGGCGAGGAGCGGCCCGGCGGGCTGATCTCGGCGGTCCGCCGGTAGAGCGCCTGCCGGGTCCCTCGATGATCGATTTCAAGGGGCCTGACAAGTGGAACCAGGTTCATGAGGTACGTGAAGCGCTGACCTTGTAGGCGGCAAGGGGCGTGTGGGCGGGGCTGGTTGCGTGGCGCGTTGTTGTCT
Organism: Streptomyces sp. NPDC050264; assembly: GCF_040655895.1. Lineage (NCBI taxonomy): Bacteria > Bacillati > Actinomycetota > Actinomycetes > Kitasatosporales > Streptomycetaceae > Streptomyces > Streptomyces sp. NPDC050264. The sequence goes on along the minus strand of NZ_JBFAKV010000012.1, from coordinate 65,764 downwards.
TTGGGGTGAAGCCGTGCGGCGTGTCGGTGTGGGCTGGTGGGGGAGTGGACAGCCCGGATGCAGGCACGGGCTGTGGCGGGAGGGGACCTGGCCGGTGATGCCCGGCCCTCAGGAAGTTCGTCGCATGCGACAGTGGAAATCCTGGATGTGGGCAGGTGCCGTCCTTACTGGGGGATGAGGACGGGTACTCAGTAGCCGACGGCCTCGCGGAGCAGCAGGACGGTGCCGCGCCCGGGCTGGTGCTCCGCGTTGAGGATCAGCACCCGGTTGACGGCGCTGGGCGACCCGTAGGCCGCCCGCGCCCGGACGTCCTCCAGCGGGAGGCAGTGCTCCTGGATCCGCCGCATCGCGGTGTCCAGGTCGGGGACGATCTTCTGCGCGCCGACGATCCAGATCGCGCGGGCCGCGCCGCCGGCCATGCCGGGCAGCTGGCTCCCGCTGCCCGAGGCGATCACAAGGGAGCCCGTCTCCGTGACTGCGTGGACGCTGGCCACGATGACGTCGGGGGTGGCGGCCATCTGCCGGATCTCGTCCGAGCGGGTGGCGCGGTCCATCGCCAGGATGCGCGGTTTGACGGCGTCGTAGCGCCCGCTGTCGTTGAGGTCCTCGGCGATGCCGGACAGGCGCAGGGTTTCGCTGGCCCCGGTGAACACGCCGGCGCCCTCGGGGAGCAGGTCCTTGATGCGGGTGCGCGCGTCGGCGACCCCGTCCAGGATCTCCACGGTGAAGCCGTGCGCGGTCAGAGCGGCGGCCGCCCGCTCCAGGCGCTCCGCGGGTGTCGGGTCGGTGAACGGCGTCGGCGGCGTTGCGGTGGTCACGATGGGGGCTCCCTGCTCGATGGATGATCCGTGCGCTTCAGTGAGTTCGACAAGACAGCCCCAGGAAATGTCAGGCCACGCGTCGATCGACCTGACATTTCGGCGGGCTGTGCTGTCGAACCAGTGAAAGAGAGACGACCGAGGGAGCCCCGGCACCATGACCATTCCGTCCGACCCGAGCCTGGACGCGATCATGAGCGAGCGGCGCCACCTGCTCAATCTCGCCTACCGGCTGCTGGGTTCCGTCACCGAGGCGGAGGATGCCGTCCAGGAGACCTGCACCCGCTGGTACGCACTGTCCCGGGCCCAACAGGACGCCATCGGGTCCCCCGGCGCCTGGCTGACGACGGTCGCCGGCCGTATCTGCCTCAATCTGCTCGGCTCGGCACGGGCCAGGCGGGAGACCTACGTGGGTGAGTGGATCCCCGAACCGCTGCCCGGGCACTCGGAGTGGATCGGCGGACGGACGGGCGGCGCAGCCGTCGACCCGGCCGACCGGGTCACCCTGGACGAGTCGGTCGGTCTGGCCTTCCTGGTCGTGCTCGAAGAGATGACCCCGGCCGAGCGCGTCGCGTTCATCCTGCACGACGTCTTCTGCCATTCCTTCGCCGAGGTGGCCGAGATCGTCGGCCGCACCCCGGCGGCCTGCCGGCAGCTGGCCTCGTCGGCCCGCCGCCGCGTCCGGGACTCGCGATACGTAACGGCCGCGACCTCGATGCCGTCCGGCCAACGCACCGGCCTCGTACGAGACTTCAAGCGGGCATGGGAAGCCCAGGACATCAATGCCCTGATCGGCCTGCTCGACCCCGCCGCCACCGCGGTCGCCGACGGCGGCGGCCTGGCCGTCACCTTCCTGGCCCCGATCGAGGGCGGCGAGCAGATCGCCCGCGCCTGGATGGAGATCGCCCGCCGCACGCCCGAGACCATGACGTTCTCGGAGCGCACGGTCAACGGCCGGCCCGGCCTGGTCGCCGAGCAGGACGGCGCCGTTGTGACGGTGCTCGCCTTCGAGGTCGCGGGCGACCGGATCACGCACATCTGGGTGGTGCGCAATCCAGAGAAACTCCGCCACTGGACGGCGGCTTGAGACGGTTCTCTTATGGCTGGCGACGTTCTGGGGGAGCAGGCGCGTCCCAGGGCGCCATCTCCGGCGATGCCACCTCGGGGTGACGGGCGGTGGCACGAGAGATCAGTGATCAAGCACGCAGGCGGAAGACTGCGACTGTGCTGACGGACTCACCGGTCGGTCCGAGCCCTACGGCCTTCGAATCGGATGCTCCAGGGCGGGCTCTCAAAGTGCCTGCCCCAGCGGGTAGTTGATGCACCGTGGCACGGGTGCCCGGCTGCGTCGTGTCCTGTGCGCGGATGCGGAGCAGGGTGGCGACCCAGCTGCGACAGAGCCTCCACTGGTCAGCGCTCCTGAAGAGTCGGGCGACATCTGTCGCGGCCGCGGCGTCGAGCCCGTATGCGGTGGCGACGGCTCGGTGGACGCGTGGTTCGTGGCGGGGGGCACTCGGGGCGCCCTGCTCCCCGGATGAGGGCGAGTTCGACGGAGAAGGGCCGATGCCGGGCAGGGTGCGTAGTTCGGCGAGGGCGTAGTCGGGAGGCAGGGTGCGCAGCCGGGCCGCGTCGAGTTGTCCGTCGAGTGCGGCTTCGGCCAGCACGTGCAGCCGCTGCACCTTGATGGCGACCAGAGCGGGCACCTGGGTGATCCCACACAGGACGGCGGCGGTGGGAAACGCGTGCAAGGTACGGTCCGCGAGGTGAACGCGGTGGCCGTACCCGTGGGCGGTACGGGCCTTGAGAGCGGCTGCCTGGGTCACGCGGAAGCGGTTGCCGATGATGACCCAAGCGGCCGCTTCATAGGGCGAGTTGAAGCAAACGGGACGTAGCCCCGGTAGTCCGTCAGTCGCCCGGCGACCACGGGATCCGCGGCAAGGGCGGGAAATCCGGTGCCGTCCACATCGAGGGAGACGATCCGGGCGAGCTGGGCCCGCACGGTCCTGTCGGTCGGGGCCCCGGCACCCCGGCGACTCCGCCAGAGCGGAGTCGCCGGGGTGCACGGTGAAGTCGGCCCGCGCCGTGCCTGGTGCCCCGCCTGTTCCTGCCACCTGGCGGACAGTGGCCGCGACGACGGAGACGGCGTCGTCGGCGGGGAAGGCGAGGCGGAGGATCCTGCCCGGTGCGGGGGTGTAACTCGCGGGGGTGAAACCTTCCAGGAACCGGATGCTGCACGCGAGTGAGAAGAGTCCGTCCGGCACGAGTTCCACGGCGGGCACGGTCAGCCTCCGTGCGCGGTGAGGGTGTAGCCCTCCGGGCCCTCGAAGGAGAACATCGGCCCGAAGGGGCTGTCCGCCATGGGGGTGAGGATCTTGATCCCGGCTGTGGGGTCCAGAAGACGGGGACTGCGTGTGGGCAACCGGGGTCAATCTCTTCCTACTCAACAGAGGTAACGCCGACGACGACTTGGCCTGCCCCTCCGGAATCCGCAACTCTTTGGGCTTCCGGTCCCTGGCCGAGGGACGCGGCCTCCCGGATGACGCCTCGGTCGGGCCACGCAGTGTATTCGTGGCCTACAGCGGACTGGACGACAAAGATCATCTGCTGTCGTACAGCCCGGAGTTGAACGTCATCGGGCCGTTCCGGCGGCGGGCGAGTCACGAGGGCTACCCAGAGGAGCAGCGCAGACTTCACCCAGCTGCTGCTTGGTTCGCGAGATCTTGTGCCGCCGCACAATACGGCTGCGTCCCTGCTGTGCGTGCGCCTCCGGAACGCCCCCGCTCCCTGTACGCACAGACGGACGGCTGATGCCATGCCCGGCATGTCTTCCGCAACGCGCTCCACTCCGCCCCCGGACGCCCCGACGTACCGCGACCGACCCTTCGCGCGGGAGTACCGACCATGACCGGTGGCGACGGACAGTCGCTCGCCGTCGTGGTCTTCCTCGGGTTCGCCGCCGTGTCGTTGCTGCTGTGCGGACTCGCGGCAGCCGACGTGGACGACCCCGAGCACTTCTACGCGGGAGGCAGCGCGGCCTTCGGCCCGATCGGCGGGGGGCTCGCGATCGCCGGCGACTACATTTCCGCGGCCACCCTGTTGAGCACCACGGGAGCAGTCGCCCTCGACGGCGCCGACGGCATGCTCTTCGCCGGCGCCACCGTCGTCTCGCTCTACTTGGTCATGCGGATACTGGGTGAACCCCTGCGCCGCGGTGGTGTGTTCACCTTGGGAGATCTCCTCACCGACCGGCTCGGCGACCCCTCCGTACGCAGAGCGCTGGGTGTCGTGTGCCTCGTCGTCCTGACTCCGCTGCTCCTGGTGCAGCTCACCACCGCCGGACGCATCATGGCCGCCATGTTCGGCCTCCCCGACGGCGCGCTCAACGCGTGCACGATCACCGGGGGCGCTCTCATGATTTGCTACGCCGCCTTCGGCGGGATGCGCGGCGTCGGCTACGTACAGATCCTCAAGGTCGGTGTGACCCTCACCGCCCTGCTGCTGCTCGCCGGTATCGTCCTCGCCCGGTACGGATGGTCACCACTCGCCCTGTTCAACGCCGCCCGCGACCAGTCAGGAGCCGGAGCCGACTACGCACGTCCGGGCCTCCACTTCGGCCACTCCCTGGCCGGCCGCCTCGACCTGATCAGCTTCCAGGCCACCCTCCTGGTGGGCGCCGCCTGTCTGCCGCACATCACCATGCGCTTGCACCCGCTCCGGGACGCCGTTACCGCGCGGCGCGCCGTCGGATGGGCCGTGGGCCCCGTCGCGGTGGTGTGTGCCGGGGTGGTGGTGGCCGGGCTGGGAGCTTGCGCCCTGATCGGCCGGGACGCGGTGCGGGCCGCGGACCCCGGGGGATCGACCGCCCTGCTCATGGTGACGGGCGCACTCGATCCTGTCGCCGGAGGTCCGCGGCACAGCATGCTCTTCGCGATCGTCGCGTGCGCCGTCTTCGCGACCACCCTCGCGGCCGTAGCGGGCATCACGCTGGCCGCCGCCTCCAGCATCGCTCGCGACTTCCGGGGCCGGCCCGCCCATGGCGCCGGAAGCCGGTCGGCCGCCAGGGAGATCCGGCGGGCGCGTGTGTGCATCGTCCTCGTGGGCGCCGTCGCCGTCGTACTGTCGGCCGTCCTCGCGGACCGTGGCAGGCTGACATTGATCACGTTGTCGTTCACCGTCGCGGCCTCCGTGCTCGCCCCGATCCTGCTGTACGCGCTCTTCCTGCCGGGCTACTCGGCCACCGGTGTGCGCTGGACGGCCTACGGGACCCTTCCGCTCATCGTGGTGCTGCTGTGCGGTTCCCCGGCCGTCACGGGCTCACCTGTCGCGGTTTTCCCCGGTCACGACGTTCACTGGTTCCCGCTCCAGACTCCGGGACTGATCACCATCCCCGTCGGTTTCCTGCTCGGCCTCGTCGGCCGTACGCGCTCCGGAGCGGTGCGGCAGCATGCCTGGCAGAGCGGGCCGAAGCGGTCCGCTCTGCCGGTGCCGCTCCGGCCGTGGAGACCGGGCTCCGCGGGCCGTCCGCAGGAGACGAGGTTCGAGAAGCGGGGCTGAGCGGCCTGAGCCCACCACCTGCTGATGACCGGTTGATCGGGCACACCTGATCCCCGGCCCGCCCTGAGGCGGCTCGTGGCCACACTGGTGGACAGCTGAGGACTGTCGGGTTGGCGGACTGTCGGGTGGGTCCTCATCGGAGTCATAGCCGGATGGCCAGGCGCTCCCGCGTTGAGTCAGCGCGAGGTGTCCTCCTGGCAGGGGCGGCGCAGCGGGAGTGGCCTTGCCGACCGCGGAGGGGAGCCGTGTGGTCGGCGATGCGGATCCAGCCGGGCTCAACGGCACGGCTCGGGGACCAAGAGCCAAAAAGGGGGCGGGCGCGAGCCCAACTCCGTTTTCCGATAGGGGGGTAGAGCGGATCCGGTGGCAGCGGAAGCGCGTTCCGCTCGGGTCACGTGGAAAGACGCTCCCGGGCGCTTCAGCCGATCCGCAGGTTCGAGCATCTACGCGGGAGACCCTGCTCCTCCGTCTTCGTCGGCGGTGCGGAGCGTGCCGGCTGCGGTGCGGGCCTGCCCGGCGCGGTAAGGAACCGGATCAGCTGGTCCCATGTCGGCCTGTCGAGACTGCCCTCGGCGGGCCATTCGATGGAGCCGGGTCGGACATCCGCAGCTTTCCTGGAGGGGAAGCAGCGAAGGCAGGGGTACAGGCCCTGTGGAACGACAGGATCACCGATGCGGGCGGCCAGCTCCGAGGAAGGGAGTCGGCGAGGGTTTCCATGGTGTCCGAGCCATCCTCGCCCGGCCCGAGGAATACCGGAACGACCAAGGTGGCGAGGTTCCCTCACCCGGCTTGAGACCGTGTCCTCCGTGGCCGATGGGTGATCGTGCTGCGCAGGGGGAGTGGGTGACGGTGGAGGTACGTATGACCTGTGCGGGCTGGCGGGGCCCCGTTACTGCCGTCGGGGTTGGTCTGTCCGAGGGACGGAGGGGGTGCGCACGTCGTCGATGACGGGGCGGTCCTCGCCCCGGTCATCCAGGTGTTGGTCGGCGGTTGTGTCCGTTGTCAGGGCCGCCTCGGCTACGTGCTGGTCGTTGTCGGGGGACGCCGGGCCGCCGGCACGCCAGGTGGCCACGGCGCCGGCTGTCACGATCAGTCCCATGCCGACGAGCACCGGTGCGGAGAGGTCTTCGGCGAGGGCGACGGCGCCGACCAGAGCGCCCATCACGGGGTCGAGAGAGAACAACGTAGCGACCACTTTGGCGGTGGCCATCCTCACGGCCTGGAAGTCCAGAGTGAAAGCGAGGGCGACCCCGACGACGCCGGAGAAGGCGAGCGGAGCCCAGTCGGATCCGTTCATCCCCGGGGTGGCGGGAACGGAGAAGGGGAGCAGCAGCATCGCCGATATGCCCACCGACAGCGCCAGTCCCTCCAGTCCGGCGGAGGTCTGGCCCACGCGCTGCGCGAAGACGGTGTAGCAGGCAAGGGCCAGTGCGGAAAGCAGTCCGAAGGCGATTCCGGCCCATTCCACCGTCCCACCCGGCCCCGTGACCAGGACGACGCCCGCCAGACCGGCTACGGGCAGGAGCGCGTCCTGCCAGGCGCGGGCCGAGGCGACGGCCACGACGAACGGTCCCAGGAACAGCAGCGTCGCCGCCACGCCGAGGGGGAGACGGCCCACCGCGCAGTAGTAGGCCACATTCATGGCGGCCATCGCCCCGCCGTAGGCCGCCATGCCCGCCCACTCCCGCCGCGTGCGCCCGCGGATCCTCGGACGCACCAGCACCAGCAGGACGAGCGCGGCGCACAGCTGCCGCAGCCCGGCGACGGCAGGAGCGCCCATGCGATCGAAGAGAGTCGAGGCGAGTGCTGCTGAAGCCTGCACGCTCAGGCAGCTGACGAGGACCAGACCCGCCCCGAGGAACGCTCCGGCACGGGTGTGCCTCTGGCGGGTCGGTATCTCCACGAGCGCCCCTCCGGCCGGGAACGAGAGGCAACTCCACCCCATCACTTCACTGAAACGACCGTTTCAGTGTAACGCTGGTTATTGTAGTCGGCATGGAGCAGGACACCGACGCAGCTGCCGTCAGCACGTCCCCAAGAAACCGATTGCTCGACGCCGCCGACGAGCTCTTTTCCCGGGACGGCATCGCCCGCACCAGCGTCGACCAGGTGCTGCATCGCGCACACGTCGCGCCCGGCACGCTGTACGCGCACTTCAGCGGGAAGGACGGCCTGCTCGTCGCCGCGCTGCGTCGGCGCCTGGACCGCTGGGACCGGCTGTGGCAGGACGCCATCGACGCCGCGGCCTCACCCGCGGACAAACTCCTGGCTCTCTTCGACGCGGTTTCCACCTACAGGGGCCGGTACACCCCGGGCCGTGGGTGTGCCTTCCTCGCGACCAGCACAGAGTTGCCCGACCCCGGCCACCCCGCCCACGCGGTGATCACGGCAGAGTCCACACTTCTCCTCACGCGGCTGAATCAGCTGGCAGGAGCCGTAACCACCGATGATCCCGCGTCACTGGCAGGCGACGTGTTGCTCGTCTACGACGGCGCCATGGCCGGCCTGCAACGAGGACGGACACCAGACCCGCTTGGTCAGGGCCGGGCACTGGCAAGCCGCCTGATCAGGACCAGGATCGAGACTCAGTAGGACCGGGTCCTGCCTGGTGAGGTCGCGGAAGTGTCTGTAGCAGCAGTGAGCGGAGAGGGCGCGTGCTGTGGCTCTTGGTGAGTGCCGGCGCGTCAGTGCCGAGGCGCATCTGCCAGGAGTGGGTGCATAGCTGAGACGGATGATCCGGGTTGGTGGACGCGGTGTGGCGGACAGGTGATCTGACGCGCGCCCACGGTGAGCGGGGCCGTGTCCGGGTCGAGGCATGCCTGGCGGGTCGGACGCCGACCGCCTGAAGTCGTGCCGAGCAGCTCGGTGACGGCGAGTCGGCCGAGACCACCCTGGCCACCCCGCCCACTCGTGGCCCGCGCAGCACACCAGTTGCGGATGGCTGGAGCAGGGGAGTGGGTGCCCGTCCCGGCGGCGCGGGGGTGCCCCCGAGACGGACGCCGTCAGCGTAAGGGGCCGATGCCGAGTGCGAAGGGTGAAGTTGTGCTCGTGGCCTGATGCGGGCACGTGGAGCGGCGGGGTGAGGGCTTCGCGTGCGAGTCAAGTCGATCCGATGCGAGCGGAGTTCGCGGACCGCGCCCGTGGTTCGCTCGACCGCCTCGATGCGCGGACCTGGCTGGAAGGCGTCGGCAACGGTTCGGACAGCGAGAACGAGCTGATCCACCTCATCGCTGAGGACGACCCGGGGATGGTCCCAGCCGGGTTCGAGCACCTCGCAGTCGAGGTCTGAAAGGTTGTACTGGCGGGGCCCAGACCGATGCCTTCCCACACTGGGGAAACGACACGTCGTCGACCACGCGCACCTCCGGTCGCTTCACTCCGCGGGACGTGCGCTTCCGGCATGCACGGAGTCTTCGATGATGTGCGCTGTTGTCGGCGTACAAGTGAACGTGCACCACCGCGTACGGATGAAAGTGCACCGTTCTTGATGCGGTGAAGTGGGTCCCGCGGGAGTCTGCTGTCGTCTGTTCAGGGTCGGCGGAGGGCGGCGAGGGTGGTTCTGGATCCGCATCGCTGGTTGGAGTTGAGGCGGTTTCGCGGTCTGTATGAGTCCGGTGCGATGAGCTTGCGGGAGATCGCGAAAGAGACCGGGCTGAACCGTCGTACGGTCGGCAAGTACTTGTCGGGCGAGACGCCGGTCGCGCCGCCGCGGCGGGCTCCCAACGGTCAGCCGTACCAGCGGGTGGTGGACGAGGTCGCGCCGTTGATCGACGCGATGCTGCGGGCCGAGGTCCTGCTCAAGGGGGCGGTGATCCACGAACGCCTGGTGGCGGAGTACGGGTTCACGATCAACTACCAGCGCATCAAGATCTACTTGCAGGAGGCCCGGCCCCGCATCGCGGAGGAACTGGGCATCAGCCCGAGCGAGCTGGCGGGGCTGCACCGCCGGTTCGAGGTGGTGCCAGGGGCCCAGGCCCAGGTCGACTGGGGTGACGAGGGCAAGATCCTCGCTCACGTGGGCATCCCGAAGGTCTACTCGTTCCATATGACGTTGTCCTACTCGCGGGATCCGTTCTGCTGCTTCACCACCAGCCAGGACCTGGCCACCTTCTTCGACTGCCACCGTCAGGGGTTCGCGCACTTCGGCGGGGTGCCGATGTCGATCGTCTACGACCGCACGAAAACGGTGGTCCGTCGGCATGTCGCACCGGGTGAGGCGGTCCCGCTGCATCCCGAGGCCGTCGCGTTCGCCGGGCATTACGACTTCGATCCCGACGTGCTTGCCGCCTACCGGCCCACGGGGAAAGGCCGGGTCGAGCGGCAGGTGCTGATCGTCCGCGATCACGTACTGGCCGGACGCGCCTTCTCCTCCATCGAGGAAATGAACGCCGCGTTCACCGCCTGGGTTCCGATGCGGCGGGCGAAGGTCCACGGCACCCACGGCGAGGTCATCGGCCTGCAGGCGGTCCGCGACCACGTGGCCCTGCGGCCGCTGCCGCAGACGCCTTATGTGGTCACGCAGCGGCACCTTCGCTACGTCGGCAAGGACTGCCTCGTCGCCTTCGACGCGAACCTCTACTCGGTGCCGGCCCGCAGGGTCCGCCCTCGCCAGATGGTCGAGGTCAGGGCCACGAAGTCCCAGATCATGCTGCATGCCACCGTCCCCGGTCACAGTGGCGAGACCCTGCTGGCCACCCATCTGCGGGCGGTCGGCCGGGGCGCCCGCATCGTGGATGAGAAGCACTGGGACGGTCTGCCCACGGGATCCGGCCGCCGCGTCACAGCCGGCGATGGGGGCCTTCCCCAGACCCGCCGGCAGAACACAGGCCCCGAATCCGGACCGCTGGCGGCCCTGCTGAACCGGACCGCGGTCCCCCAGGTCGAGGTCGGCCGCCGGCCTCTGTCGGTCTATGACGAGCTGACCGGCACCCGCCCCTTCACCACCAAGCCGAGCACGAGGGAAACGTCTTGAGCGAGCTGGTCTCCACCCGCATCCGCAACACGGCCGGCAAGCTGGGACTGCCCCACCTGGCCGACGCCCTGACTCAGTACGCTCAGCGGGCTGACGAGGCCAAGATGGGCTACCTCGACTTCATCGACCTGGTTCTCTCCGAAGAGCTCGCCGTCCGTGAAGATCGCCGCTTCCGCACCGGCCTGCGGATCTCGAAGCTTCCGCACCACAAAACGCTGGACGACTACGACTTCTCGTTCCAGCCCGAGCTCGACCCACGCAAGGTCAAGGACCTCGCCACTCTCTCCTTCATCGAGGCCAAGGCCAACGCAGCTCTGCTCGGGCCGCCGGGAGTGGGCAAGACACACATCGCCGTTGCCCTCGCGGTCGCGGCCTGCCGGGCCGGATACTCGATCTACTTCACCAGCCTCGACGACATGGTCCGCAACCTCAAGACCGCCGAGGCCGCCGGGCGCCTGACCAGCAAGCTCGGCAGCTACCTCCGACCGGCTGTCCTCGTGGTCGACGAGGTGGGCTACCAGCCCCTCGAACGCGCCGAGGCCAACCTGGTCTTCCAGGTGATCTCAAAGCGCTACGAAAAGGGCTCGATCATCCTGACCTCGAACAAAACCTTCAGCGAATGGGGACAGGTGTTCGGTGACGAGGTCCTGGCCACGGCCATCCTCGATCGCCTCCTGCACCACTGCGACGTGATCTCCATCAACGGCCCCAGCTACCGGCTCAAGAACCGGCTCGCTGCAATCGAGCGAGACCAGGAAAGCGCAGCCTGACAACGACCTGGTCGACAATGAGCGCATGGACGTCCCTGAGCTGCTCGAATCCGCTTCCCTGCTGGTTCCGGAAGAGACCGCCACCGAGAACGACATCACGGTGCGAGATATCTGGGACTACCTCGTCCACGACGAGTGGGAGATCGCCCTGGGCCTGCTGGAGGAGCTCGGGGACGGTCGCTCGCTCCCTCTGGCGTTTTGGGAGAAGCTCGCCGACGCGGCTGAACAGCTCCGGCTGGAGCGGAGCGCGGCATGGTGCCATTGGCGGTGCTCAGAGATCCGCAACGGCGTGATCCGGGCGGATCTGACGCTCCGTCCTGCCGCCGAGGCGCGACGCACGACGCCGATTTCCGGCGCCGGTGTTCTGCGACCGATGTGGGACACCGGACACCTCTCACCCACCGGTGGACGTGCGGTCAGCATCGCCTCGCTCTGGGTGGAGAACATGCCCGTTCTCGAGCCCGGCGGCCGAGCCACGGTTCGCCTCGTGCCCCTCACCCCCTCCCACTGGACGCACGTCCAGCCCGGCCAGCAGATCACCATGCACGAGGACAGAACAACGGCCGGCACCGCAGTCATCCTGGAGGTTCACAGCCCTGCCACCGTCATGCCCTCGCAATGACGTGACTGGCTCACAGCCTCTCTGCTGGTGCACGTATCTCCGTACTTGGTGGAGCACTCACAGGAGTACGCCGACACGCTGTCGTCTCCCACGGAAAGGGCCGTGGGCAGACATGCAATCGGGGCCCCGCAGAGCGATGTTCTCCGCGGAGCCCCGATCTGGGATGGTGCGATGGCAGGGGGCAACGCATTGTCTAGAAGTAGTGTTTGCGTCCGCCGACAGCACGGCCCGTCGCTCCGAGGATCCAGAGGATCGCGCCGACCAGGATGAGCACACCGCCGATCGTGGTCAGCAGGGACAGGCCCACCAGCAGGCCAATGATCAGCAGAATCAGTCCAACAACAATCATCACGAATCCGATCTTCGAGTTTCTTCTTCGGCACGCGCAGCCCGACTCTGCCGAGCCCGCAACGTCCCCTTGCCTCAGCTCCGTGCCCCAGACCGGCCGCCGTTCCCGTCAGCCATGCTCGGCGGCTGGAGGCCTGGTGTGGTGCTCCACCCGTCTGCCCCGCTTCCGGCATCACATGCGCGCCTCGGGCACCGGCCCTCGCCGGATCGACCTCTGCCATCAGAAGCACGGTGAAGCCATCCGGGCATGGGGACCCCGACTTCGACGGCCCTACGCTGGACACGAACCTTCTGGGCTTGATCCGCTTTGGCGGACATCCGATATCAGGAGTACGCCCCTGGGAGGACGTCCATACGGTGTCGGTGGACTCCACGGCATCCGGGCCGACCAGCACGCGGCTGGAGCTCTCATAAGGGGGCGGCCCACTCCGGCGAGCCAGCGGGGGCATCGAAAACTCATTCGGCAAGACGGATCGGCGCTTGCAGCGGGTGAGGCATGGTGTGCTCCGCCCCATCCGAAGCACACCGCGCGGCGCGTCGTTCTCGACCGCCGTTTGACCCGGAACCACGCGAGGACAAACCCACGAAACGGACCGCTGCACACGCGCTTCCCTGAAGATCACCCGCGAGGACTTCCCTTCGGCGACACGGTGGCCCAGGGCCAAAAGCTGTCCGGCAGGTAGCGCCTTGCGATGCCGGTGCGGTCCACATACAGGATCGCGTTCATGATCTTCGGCAACTCATGTTCGGGCGGGCAGTCGATGCCCGGGGCGGAGGTCAGCCAGGCGATGGTCACTTCGGGGTGCAGAAGCCGAAGCCGGGAGAGGACGTCGCGGGCGGAAGATCAGCACGACATTGCGCTGGTCGATGCTGCTGGGAAGCAACTCGCCGAGCAGCTGATGATGCACCTCCTGTACGAGGTGTTGAGCCGGTGCCGGGCCTGCTGTTGCTGGCGCCTGGAACCTGGAGAAGCAGCGGCTTCGGGAAGGGATGGCAGCGCAGCCGCGCCTGGCTCACCCCAGGGCAGGCTGCGCCCGCACCGGTCCCGGCCACCCCCAGGGCTCTGCCCGAGCGGCCGGCCTTCGCGACGAACGCGTGGCAGCTGGTGACCAGTTCCAGGAACTCCAGGGCCTGGGTGACCTTGCGGACCGTGGGACCGAGCGGGGCTCGGGAGTGCCGGTGAATTTCCGCTCGCGCGCGTCGCGGATCCGCTGGGCTTGCTTGGCCAAGGACCCAGATCGGGTGCTCAGGTCTTGCTCAACCTTCTTCCCGGTGGGTTTCGCGGCGATGATCAAGGGGAGGCCGATCAAGAGTGGCGGAGTGCTGAATGCCCTGCCGTGGTGCGCGAGAAGGCGAGGGGAATGTAATGGCCAAAGCGGTGCGGGCTTCGCTGGGAGAGATGTGGATCACCTGTCAGGTCTGTAAGAGCGATCTCTTCCGTGAACGGGGAGTGAAGCTCAACAGCACGGGAGGGGAGCTCTTCAACCTGGCCTGGGCGGATGAGAGCGCGACAGGGCTGATTTGTTGGCGTTGCGGTTTCGTGCACCTCTTCGTCAGCCGGGAGATCCAACTGCATCGAGCCAAGGATTGAGCGTTTCAGAGTGGCCACCGATGGAGTGACGGCGGCGAGGACGCAACGCACGAGTGCCGGTCGCCGCGGTGATGGGGGACTTCTATCGCCGCTTCCAGCGGGCGAGCCGGGCAGTTCCCTGGCCGCTGGAATCGATCCGCCGGATCGGCGGGGGCACTGGGTAGTTGTCGTCTGCCGCACCGATCCGCCCTGTCGAGCCGACCCTCCGGTGGTCGTCGAGCGCCGGGACGAACTCCCGTGAGGAACTGGGCGGATTCAACCGGTCGTCGCAACGACGGCGCCCCCGGTGACTCCGTCGGAGAGGCCTACCCGTCAGTTCCTTCATCCACCCTGCCGGTCTGCCCATCACAGCTCGATCCCGACCAGGGGCGGATGTGGGCGAGGCCGGCGACCCGTAGCTGGTGGGGCCGGCTCGCGACAATCCGGGTTCAGTTCACGGAGCCCTCAGGTTCGTCCCGTATTTGGGGGCTGCGAGACGCGCCAGGAGTCAGGGGCGCCTCGACTGCGCCCATACCCGGGGCAGATCTGCTCGGTTGGGTGGGCTTGAGTGGGCGGCGGGACCGTTCAAGCCGCTCTGTCTCTCAGTAGCCGGGCGTCCATCGGGTATCGCGGATCGCGGTGCGCAGTTCGTCGTCAGAGGCGCTCGGGGCGACGCCGTCGGCGACGGCCTGCCGCGCCACAGCCAACGCGATGCCATCGGCTACGTCCCGAACGTCCGCCCACGCCGGGAGCAGCGGAGCCCTCTTGTTCTCGAGAGCCGGAGAGGCGTCACCGAGCGCGCGGGCCGCGGCCCGCATCATCGCGTTTGTCACGCGGTTCGCCCGCGCCGCGGTCACCGCCAGTCCCACTGCCGGGAAGACGTAGACGTTGTTGCACTGTGCGACCGGAATGTCGGCACCGTCCCGGTGAAGCGGTGGGAAGGGCGAGCCCGTCGCGACCAGGACCTTGCCCTCGGTCCACGCATCCAGATCCGCCGGCCGGGCCTCGGCGTTCGCCGTGGGGTTGGACAAGGGGAAGATGATCGGCCGGTCCACCTTCGCGGCCATGGTCCGGACGATCTCCTCGGTAAACGCGCCCTGTGCCGTGGAGAGGCCGACCAGGACCCCCACCCGCAGATTCTCGACGACATCCGCCAGCTGCGGGATCCCACCGGTGCCCCAGCTTTCGACGTCGGCGGGATCGTGCGCGAAGGCACGCTGATCGTCGGCGAGATCGTCACGTTCGGTGGTGAGCAGGCCATGGAGGTCGAGAATCCAGCAGCGGGCACGGGCCTGCGCGTCCGACAAACCCTCGTCGACCATCTCCTGACGGACCATGTCCATGACGCCGATGCCCGCGGACCCCGCGCCGACCATCACCACCTGCTGTTCCTTCAGCGGGATGCCGGCGACCTTGCTCGCCCCGTGCAACGCGCCGAGCGCGACGGCGGCCGTGCCCTGAATATCGTCGTTGAAGGTGAGCAGCCGGTCGCGGTAACGCTCCAGGATCGGTGCCGCGTGCGGAGTGGCGAAGTCCTCCCATTGCAACAGCACCTCCGGCAGCTCGGCCCGCACGGCCTCCACGAACGCGTCCACGAAGGCGAAGTAGTCGTCGTCGTCGACGCGGCGGTGCCGCCATCCCAGGTAGAACGGGTCGTCGAGCAGATCGGCGTTGTCGGTGCCGACGTCGAGCAGGACCGGGAGGGTACGCGCCGGGTCGATGCCTCCGATCAACGTGTAGAGCGAGAGCTTGCCGACCGGGATACCCATCCCGCCAACCCCTTGGTCACCGATGCCGAGGATGCGCTGCCCGTCAGTGACGACGATGACATCGACGTCTTTGCGGGGGCGGTTGCGCAGCATCTCCACCAGCTGTTCCCGGTGCGGCCAGGACAGGTAGAGCCCACGCGGACGTTGCCACAACTCGGAGAAGCGTTTGCACCCCTCGGCGACGGTCGGGGTGTAAACGAGGGGGAGCGCGGTCGGTACGTCATGGGCCAGCACGGCATAGAAGAGGGACTCATTGCGGTCCTGCAGGGACCGTAGGTACACGTATCGCTGCAGGTCGTCGGCCTGCCGGTCGATTTGACCCCAGGAGCGGCGGACCTGCTCATCCAGGCTGGTCACCGAGTAGGGAAGCAGCCCGCGCAGCCCGTGTCCGGCGCGCTCGCTCTCGGTGAACGCGGTTCCCTTCGTACGCAGCGGGTCGGACAGCAGGGCGAGACCGGTGAGATCGCTCATGGACCCATGGTCATGGAGATACGGCGACCATCGCACCCTCGACACTGCGCCTGCCGAAAACATCGTCCCAACAGATCAGAGGCTTTCCCGGCAGCACAGCAGGATGACCACTCGCGTTGCTTCGTTTCGCCTATCTGACCGTCACCAACACGTGCGCCGCGTTGCGGTTACTGCCGATGAGCGACCACGACAAGGACGTGGAAATCCTCGCCCTGCGCCACCGGACCACCGCCCTTGAACGCCGGCTCGATGCGGACCGGGCGCGGTTCGCTTCCAAGGACCGAGCGTTGCCGGCCGCTCTGCTGCCGCCACTGCCCCGCCAGGTGCTGCACGGCCTCCGACTGCTGGTCCGGCCCGACACCGTGGTGCGCCGGCACCACGACCTGATCAAGCGGCGCCGTGCCCGCACGTGCCGGCCGAAGAGGCCGGGCCGACACCCACGATCCGCTCGGTCCGCACGCCTAGGTGTGACGGGGCGAAACCCGTCGGGCCTGGTGTCAAGTTGCCGGATGGCCAGCTTTCGGCCGAATGCGGACAACTGTCGAGGTCTCGTTCCGGAGTGGCTGGGGGAGCGTCATGATGCTGGTGACTCCTCTGGGTGCTGGTCTGCCGGTGCTCGGCGGGGTGAGGCTGTTGCGGTCCTGGTTGGCGCCGGGATGGTGCGCAGCGTGTGTGCCGTGTCCTTGGGCAGTGATGGCGCCGCTGGTGGCGCGGTACGCGACGTACGGGGCTCTGTCGCTCGGTGGGGGAGTCGACCGCTGGTGATGGGGCTTGCGCGACCGCACCGCTGCCGGTCCTCGGGGTCCTTCGGATTCGCCGTCAGGGTGCGGACCCGATGAAGGGGAAGTCCCTTGACCTCTGGACCTGCAAGACCACGACGGGCCCCGCGCTGGAGGCGGCGGCTGACGTCCTTTGCCGCTGTCGGCGCTTTGACGTCGGCAGGGCTGGTGGCGCTGTCCGCGCCCGCACTCGCCGACGACGGCCCGTCGGCCTACGTGGCCGACTTCCATGGCGACACTGTCTCGGTGGTCGATACGAGCACGAACACGATCACCGGCAGCATCACTGTCGGCAACAGTCCTGTCGGCGTGGCGGTCGACCCGTCTGATGGGCACGCCTACGTCACCAATTTCGACGCTGCCACCGTCTCGGTGATCGACACAGGAACCAACGCGGTCACCGCGACCATCCCTGTCGGCAGGAACCCTCTCAACGTGGCGTTCGCTCCGTCAGGGACCCGCGCGTATGTCGCGAACAGCGGCGGGACCACGGTCTCGGTCATCGACACCGCGACGGACACGGTCAGCGCCACCGTCCCGGTCGGGAGCGGCCCGAACGGCGTGGCGGTGAGCCCGTCGGGCACCACCGCCTATGTCACGAACAACGAGGACTCCACGGTCTCGGTCATCGACACCGCGACGAGCACGGTCAGTGCCACTGTCCCGGTCGGGAGCGCCCCCTCCGGTGTGGCGTTCAGCCCGTCCGGGACCCGCGCGTACGTCACCAACAACGGCGGAACGACGGTCTCGGTCATCGACACCGCGACGGACACGGTCAGCGCCACCATCGAGGTCGGGACCGGCCCGAACGCCGTCGCGTTCAACCCGTCCGGCACAAGGGCCTACGTCGCCGATGCCGGCAGCGATGACGTGAAGGTGATCAACACGGAGACCAATACCGTGACGGCGACCGTCCCGGTCGGCGACAGCCCGGCAAAGGTCGAGGTCGACCCGGCCGGTACGGCCGTCTACGCCACCAATCGGGCCGACGACACCGTCTCGGTGATCAGCACCGGGACCAACGCCGTCACTGCCACGATCAGCGGGTTCACCGGCCCCTACGGCATAGCCTTCGGCTCCTCGCGGCCGACAGCGGATATCGACGTCAACCTCACCGCTCAGCCGCACCTGGGCATCTTGGTGCCCTACCTGACCTACACCCTCACCGCCCACAACACCGGCCCGAACGCGGTCACTTCGGCCACCGTGAAGGCATCTCTGCCTCCGGGCGCCTCCGCGACGAACCTGCCCACCGGGTGCACCACCGTCACCGGGACCGTGACCTGCGCCTACGGGGCCATTGCCAACGGCGCGAGCGTGAACAAGTCGTTCCGTGTCCCGCTGCACCTGCTGTCGCTGGGCCGTGTGCAGGTCACCGGCGCGCGCACCGCCTCCGCACCCACCGACCCCAACCCGGCCAACGACAGCGCGTCGGCCACCTGCGTCGTCATCTCCGTCATCCTCGCCACCTGCCCCTGACCCACCGGTGCTTGGGCGGGCCGAGACAGCCCGCCCAAGCACGCACGCCCAGACATCCAGCTCCGCCCCGCAACACCTCGCACTGCCCGGCGCGCGCATGGACGGGCTCGGGACGCCACTTCGTGCGTGGGCGCTCATGTCGTCGGTACCGGCCGCCGGAGCAGGTGGACGGCCGCGGTCGAGACCAGGATGGCCATGCACGCGATGAACACCAGCCCCGCAGCCTCCAGTCCGATCGGCCCCGTCAGCACTCCCACACCGACCACCGGCAGCGAGATCCCCACGTATGCCACCAAGAAGAGCGCCGAGATCACCGTCGCCCGCTGGTCCGCGGGAGACGCCTCGGTCACCGCGGACATGGCCCCACGAAACGCCAGCCCGTGCCCGCACCCGCCGACGACCGCGCTCAGCACGACCAGCGCCAGCAGATCCCACCCCATCGCGCCCGCGAACAGTGCCAGTCCGGCGAGCAGCACGGCGCAGCCCAACGGCAGCGACCGCCCCACCCCGATGTGGCCGACCGCCAGCTGCCCGGCGATCGACGAGAAGAAGGCCAGTCCGACGATCAGCCCGCTCACCGCGAGGTTGTCCACGTGCAGGAACTGCCCGAGGAACGCGGGGGTGACCGAGGTGAACACCCCGAACAAGGCGAACCCGACGAACGAGGCGATCGCCGAAGGCCCGAACACCGCCCGCACCTGCCGGGGCAGTCCCAGCCGTTGCGGCCGTACGGCGCTCAGGGGCTGCCGCTCCCGTACGGTCTCCGCAAGCCGCAGCAGGACAGCGGCCGAGCAGGCCACCAGGGCGATGTGTACGGCGAACGGCAGGTACAGCGGCCAGGCAGCGTACTGGGCGAGCACCCCGGCGAGTAGGGGACCGCAGCCCAGTCCGCCCATATTGGCGGCAGTCGCCACGAACGTGGCCCGGGAAGCGCCCCCGTGCGGTGCCAACTCCATCACGTACGCCGTCGCAGCCCCGGTGAACAGACCGGCGGACAGCCCCGACAGCAGCCGCCCCGCATACAGCCAGTTCAGCCCTGTGGCGCACAGGAAGCAGACAGCACTGGCCGCCGCGAACCCGAGACCCCAGAGCAGTACCGGACGCCTTCCCACCGTGTCGGAGGCGTTGCCCGCCAGAAGCAGCGCGCCGATGACCCCGAGGGCGTACACGGCGTACACGACGGTGACCATCAGCTCGGAGAACCCGAACTTCTCCTGGTAAAGGCTGTAGAGCGGAGTCGGTAGCGTGGTGCCTGCCATGCACACGGTAAACACTGCCGCGCTGAGCAAGCACGGGCGCCACCGGTGATCACTGTCCATACCGCGGACGTTAACCGCGAACGCCATCCCGGTTCCGCCCGGCACGCCGCAACGAGCGCCAGGCCCAACAGGTCCTGTCGTCTTCAGCGGATCCGCGCGGAGAGCGTTGCATTGAACTGCCGGGCGCCCGTAGAGGAAAGAAGATTCCGTGTCGTCTGTGCTTGGTCTTCTGTCAGGGTTGAGCAGCCCAGCAGCCGGCGTAGCTGTTCGCGCCGGTCGGAACGGGCCCGGTCGGGTGCCAACGCGATCAGGACGGTGGATTTGCCCTCGCGCAGCTCGTCCAGGGCGGGTTACGGGCTCCTTCCACGTCTTGGTTCGTTGGTATGTGTTTTCGCGGAAGACCAGCAGGCTATACGCGGGGCCTCGCGCCCGCTGCGTATCGGATGGGCGACATCACCCAGCCGATGGTCGGCGAGTTACCGGATCGACCAGCGGGTGAAGGGCTTGTCGAGCTTGGTCGGGCGGGTGGCGGCCGCCTGAAGGACGAACTCCTCGTCACGGCGTCAAGCGGCTCGCTGTGTTGCGTTTCCGGCCACTGATGGTCCGAGGACCAAATGCGGGCGCGATCAGCCTGTGACGCGGACGCCGAACTGGAAGCTGCCGATCGTGCTCATCGACTCGTAGCGCACCGAGGCCCCCGGGTACGGGGCGTGCAGTACCTGGCCGTTGCCCGCGTAGAGGCCGACATGCTCGGTGTTGTTGAAGAAGACCAGGTCACCGGGCTTGAGCGCGCTCATACCCACCCGGGGGCCCTCGTTGACCTGCGTGTACGTGACCCGCGATATCTGGACGCCGGCCTGCGCGTACGCCCACTGCGTGAGGCCCGAGCAGTCGTACGAGTTGGGGCCCGTGCCACCACGGAGGTACGGCTTGCCTATCTGGGAGGCGGCGGCGTTCAGGGCGGCGGCACCGAAGTGGGAGGCCGCCACCTCCTTGCCGAGGTCGACGCGGCCCGCGGAGGAGCGGCTGGCACGCGCGTCGGCGTCGGCCATCTCCTGACGCTGGGCGGCGGTCAGGGAGTTCAGCAGCTTCTGCGCCTCGCTGAGCTTGCCCTGGATCTCCGTCTTCTTCTTGCCGAGTTCGGTGCGGGTCTCGGCGAGGTCCCTGAGCTTCTCCTTGGCCTCCGCGCGCTTCTGGGCCAGCTCGCGCTGCTTCGCCTGGACCTTCTTCAACGACTCCAGCTGCTGCGCGGAGAGCGAGTCGATCGTGGACGCCTTGTCGAGGTAGTCGTCCGGGTCGGCGGAGAGGAAGAGCTGGACGGAGGGGTCGATGCCGCCGGAGCGGTACTGCTCGCTGGCCATCACACCGATACCCGTACGCAGTTCATTGAGCTCGTCCTGCTCGCGGGCGACCTTGTCCTGGAGCCGGCCGACCTCCTTCTCCAGCTTCTTCTGCTTCTCCTTGGCCCCGTCGTACTGGTTGGTGGCCCGCTCCGCGTCTTCGTAGAGCTTGTCGACCTTCGCCTTGACCTCGCTCTTTGTGGGTTTGGGGGCCGCGTTGGCGGCCTGTGAAGTGAGGGCCACGGCAGCGACCGCGGTCGTGGTGAGCACGGTCACACGGGTGCGGCTGGGCTGCTTGGGTCGACGGTGGGAGGCCACGAGGACGAGCTCCTTCTTCCGGCCGCCCACGAAACATCCAGGGGGCGGTGTTCCTCCACCGACACTCACCTCATGTGAGTGATCAACCGAGCGGAGGTTCGAGGCCAGACCCTAGTGACCTTCCTGTGGTCAATGTCAAAGCCTGGCGTGCAAAATCTCGCCCACATCTGCATTTCTCCCACACAACTCGCGTGCGGTCAGGGCTATTTGATCCTACGTCGCGTAAGGCACTCGCCAGCCGTCGGCGCATGGTCGGCTGTTCAGGCGATGCCCTTGGCGGAAGGTCCGTGAAAGTAGTGTTGGCGCAGGGGGAACCTTCGGCCGGGTGCCGGACACGTATAGAGCATGGAACTGAATGACGCTGGTCCTGCCACACCGGTCGGAGGGATGTCCGACCGGGAGCTGTGGGCGAGGGCCGTCGACGGCGACCGGCAGGCGTTCGGCCGGATCTTCGACCGCCACGGGAAGGCCGTCTACAACCACCTGTTCCGCCGGACGGCCGACTGGTCCGAGGCCGAAGACCTCACGTCGACCGTGTTCTTGCATGCCTGGCGCCGGCGCTCGGAGACGGTGCTGGATCGCGACTCGGCTCTGCCGTGGCTGCTGGGCATCGCCAACGGCCAGTTGTCGAACACCATGCGGCGGCTGCGGCGGGCCGAGGCGTTGCTGCACCGGCTCGTCTCGCATGACGAGCCGGTGGGCGACCACGCGGAGCACGTCGCCGTCCTGGTCGACGACGAACGCCGCATGTCGGAAATCCACCGGGCACTGGCCCGGTTGCCGCGCCACGAACGCGAGGTCCTTGAGCTCTGCGTGTGGTCGGGCCTGGATCAGCATGCGGCCGCGGTGGTGCTGAAGGTGGCGGTCGGAACCGTTAAGTCCCGACTGCACCGGGCGCGGCGGAGGCTGGGGGCCGACCTCGTCGGCGGAGCCACGGTTCCGGCGCCGTTCAGTTCGAGGAGTCCCGTCAACGAGAAGGAGATCGCACGATGAATGACACGCAGGGCATTCCCGCGGTTCCTTCCGATCGTGATCTGCCGAACCACCGCAGGACCCGACAGGAACTGCTGACGAAGATCGGTTCGCAGGGCAACAGGGCTTCGCTGCGACGCAGATGGGGAGTACCGCTCAGCGTCGCCACCGGTGTGACGGCGGTGAGCGTCGCGGCCGTGGCCGTCCTCGGCGGGACAGGGGACGCCGGACCGAGTGTCGCCGGCCCCGCGCACGGCGGCGAAGGCCCGGTGAACTCGACTCCGGCACCGAGTCCGAACACATCACGCGGTGCCACATCGGGGGGAGCCGGTACGGCGCCGTCCTCGCCCCGTGCGACATCGTCCGAGGGCGCCTTCACCATCACCGACGGGACGACGACCCCGGTCAACGCCGGCGCTGTCACCAGGATCCTGTCCTCCTGTCTGGGGTCGGACGCGTCGCAGTACCACGTCGTGGTCGCGGCCCGGACGCCCATTGCCTCACAGCACTGGGACGGCGTGGTCGTCGCCGTCAACGCCGCCAACCAGTACGTGCAGTGCCAGTCGAAAGGCGACACGGGCACCAGCCAGGACTCTCCGCCCACCTTCATCAACGACCGCCTGTGGGGCACCGGTCGTGTCATCGAGTACTTCGACAGCATGCTCGAGCCCGCCGACAACGGCACATACCTCGTGCTGGGCGCCGGGCACTACACGTCCGACGTCGCCAAGATCACCATCAGCTACGGCGACGACCCGAAGCAGTACCCGGCTCGCATGGCGGACGGCGCGTTCGTCTACGGGGCTGCCCTCTCCCCTGACGCCCCTGCCGGACCCCAGTACATGGGCCCGAGCCCCTACGTCCACGCCTACGACGCATCAGGTAAGGAGATCTACAACCAGGCGGAGGACCTGAAGTTCACCGGCAAGCAGTAGGGCGGCCTGGTCAACTGCGACGCTGCTGGCCCACCTTGAACCAGGGGAGCGACAACCATGACGACCGCGTGCTGTCTTCGAACTCGGACATCGAGCAACGCCGGTGAAGGAGGTGTGCTCCAGGACGGTCGCATCGTGGGCATCCATGCGCAGCCTTGCTGTGCGGCGGCCGCGCCGGACGCCTGGCTTCCGGACCACACCCGCCGCAGACGGGGAACGGCTCGGGTACTCGGTCCGTCTTCCGAGCTGCGAACCAGAACCGCTCCAGAGCTTCGACAGTCTCTGTCAACTCGACCGCGACGAAGCCGGGGAGTACGGATACGGCACCTTGCTCGGCGAGTTCCGCCGCGCGTCGGAGTGGTGGCCTGCCGACGGGGTGTCCCTCGACGGGCTTCTGCCCATCGCGCGCAGCGGTGGAAGCGACACGTTGTTCCTGGACCTGAACCCGGCAACTCACGGCAGGGTCCGAGCTTTTGTGCACGGAATCTCCTGGCCCGGATACCTGCGGCGCGGAGTCTTCACCGAGGTCGCCGAGGACTTCGACAGCTCTCTCGCAAGCCTGGTTGTCGACCCCGAAATGGCCAAGGATGCGTGGGCAGATGTAGCCGCCAGATCCCGCAGACCCGTGGCGGCGGACCGTCGAGGAATGGCTGGACCGCGAGCCGGCCGGCTGGCGTGCTGAACCATGGGCATCGGGGTGATCTTCAGCCTGGCTGTTCGCCCTATGACAGCTGGTCGGGCCACGTCGGTGTCTCGCTCAAAGGCTTGGTGTCGGTTGCCTGCTGTGGACCGCATGATCGCCGTCGACGCGTGCCGCGCTGTCCCTGCCGCGAGGCTCTGCATGCGCTTCCCCGACCTCTGGCTCGCCACCCCGCTGGAAGAAGTCCCCATGGACTTCACCGGCACCAAGTACGCCGTCCCCAAGCTCATGGTCACCCGCTGCCCCGCACCCCGCACCAGGCAGGACCGGCCCCGCTTCGGCCCCGCTCGCAGAGCGGCATCACACGGCTTCGACGTCCGGACAGCCGGCAGGGGCTCACCAGCGCATGTCGACAGCGTCGAGGTCGGATCGTCGTTGGCCGGTGAGTTCGTGTGCTCTGCGGCGGGTGTCCTGTTGGCCGGGAGGCATCCCGCCGGAATGATGTGGCGGAACGCCTCCCGGCCAAGGCCGGTGTCGCCGTCAACGACTGTTCGCGGATGCCTCGTTCAAGGCGGTGACCGCATCTGAATCGGTGGAACGTTGCGGCGCCGCAAACCCTTCCGCGGGCTTGGACCTCGCCAGCCACAGACCGGTGAACACGGCGGTGGCCAAAGTGACGGCGCCGGCAGCGAGGAAGGCGCTGTTGAGGCCGGTCTCGAAAGAGGCGCCGCCGGATTGCCGGGCGCGGACGACGGCTCCGAGCAGGGCCACGCCGAGCACCGCGCCGATCTGCCGGGTGGTGCTGCTGATGCCCGAGGCGAGGCCGCCTTCCTGGGGGCTGACTGCTTGGATGGCGGCTCCCGTGAGTGGGGACATGGTCAGGGCGAAGCCGATGCCGATGACTCCCAGCCGCCACCACACGTTCCCGTAGCCGGTGTCGGCGTGCACCGTGCCGAGCGCCAGCAGTCCCAGGCCAGCCAGGGCCAGGCCGATGGTCACCACGATGCGGAAGCCGTACCGGACGGCGAGCCGGCCCGCGTACGGGCTGACGATCACCATGCCGAGGGACACCGGCAGGGTCTGCAGGCCGGCGCGCAGGATCGAGCTGCCCTGGACGTGCACGAAGAACTGGGAGAAGAAGAACGACGAACCCGTGAGCGCGAACCCCACCACGACCATGGCGGTGTTGGACACGGTGAACAGGCGCTGCCGGAACAGCCGCAGCGGCAGCATCGGTGCGGAACGACGCGCTTCGACGGCGACGAAGGCGGCGAGGAGAATCACCGCGGCGGTGAAGCTGCCCAGGATCACCGGCGCCGTCCAGCCGCGGGCACCACCCTCGATCAGCCCGTAGGTCAGCGCCCCCACCCCCAGGACGGACAGCACCGTCCCCGGGACATCGATCGCGGGGGCGCTCGGATTGCGTGCCTCTTCAAGGCTGCGCAGACCGACCAGCAGAAGGACCGCGCCGATGGGCAGATTGACCAGGAAGATGGCGGGCCAGCCGAAGGCCTCGGTCAGTACGCCGCCGGCCACGGGGCCTGCGGCCAGGCCGATTCCGCTGAGTCCGGCCCACAGCCCGATCGCCTTGACCCGTTCTTGCGGCACGGGATAGGCGGCGGTGAGCAGGGCGAGCGAGGCAGGGCTCAGCGCCGCGGCCCCGATGCCCTGCAGCACCCGGCCGGCGACCAGCCAGCCGACCGAGGGCGCGAGGCTGCACAGCACCGACGCGATGGTGAACACCGCCACGCCGGTCAGGTACACCCTCTTGCGGCCGAACCGGTCGGCGAAGACACCGCCGGACAGCAGCAGCATGGCGACCAGCAGTACGTACGCGTCGACGATCCATTGCAGACCGGTCAGCTGAGTGTGCAGCCGGTGCTGCATATCAGGCAGCGCTGCTCCGACGATCGTGTTGTCGAGCAGGACCATGAATTGGCCCAGGCAGGTCACCGTGAGCAGCACGGCCCGGTTCGGTCCACTGCCTACGGTCGCAGGCGATGCAGCCATCGGGATTCCTCTCAATTGTTGATTCCGCCTCTCCACGGCCTACGTGGTCAGCCCCTGGACGCCTTAACGCAGTCAATGGCTGCGTTAGGAGACTATAAGGAGGGCTGCCTCACAAACGCAAGTCTCGACTGCGTTAAGGTGGAGGCATGAACGAGCGACAGCGAGCCCAGCGGCCCGGCGGGCGCAGCGCCCGCGTCGGCGCGGCGGTGCATCAGGCCGTCACCGACCTGATCGGCGAGCGCGGCTACGGCAACTTCACCGTCGGCGAGATCGCAGCACGCGCGGGCGTAGCCGACAGCAGCGTCTATCGCCGGTGGGGCAACCTGGAAACCCTGCTCACCGACGTGGCGCTCACCCGCCTCAACGCGCAGTCGCCGATGCCCGACACCGGGAGCCTCGACGGCGACCTGCGCACGTACGCGGCCAACGTCGCCCGCGAGATCACCGGTCCCGACGGTCCGGCGGTGCTGCGCTTGGCCGTCGCCCTGTCCGGCAACGGTGACCATGGCCCGCAGGCGCGTGACGGCCTCCGCGTCGAACGCACCCGGCAACTGCAGTCCATGCTTGATCGCGCCCGCGAACGTGGCGAGCAGGCACCCGACGCGTTCGACGTGCTGGACCACATCCTGGCCCCGATGTATATCCGCGTCTTGTTCGGCATGGGGCTCACCCCGGACTACGTCGACGGGTTGGTCGACCGAATGCTGTGACCGCGACCCGGTCCCCGGGAACGCACTCGGATGCGGTGCCAGGGGTCCGCGGCAGGGCTCCGTGAGGTGCCCCGCTATATGCCATCCCGCCTCAGGCATCCGGCCCTCGGTGCGACGGTCACCGACACGGCGAAGCCGTCGAAGTGGACGCCCGCCCGACGCGAGGCGTGCGCGAACGGCCTGGGGGTCGAGCGTTCACTGGTCGCCGCGACGGCGCGGGCGAACCGTAGCAAGAGCGGCCAGGACTCAGCCGAGTGGCTGCCGCCGGCCGACGAGGCGCATTGCCAGTACGTCACGGACTGGGTGGGGACCGAGCTGCGCTGGAAGCTGACTGCCGACCCGGCCGAGATCGCCGCGCTGAACACGTTGGCCGATGGGCGCGGGTGCGCCGCCTGGTCTACGAGCCCGTCCCTGAAGAACGCGGGGCTTGAGTTGTAACCTCGCGCTTCACGAAGCGTCGTGTCCGACGGGTGGGCAGACAGATGGAAAGGGCCGCTGAACGGCAAGAATGAGGATTGCCGAGGTCCTTGTTCCTGCCACGGCAAGAGGCACTTACCCGGTGAAGAAGCGTCTCGGGTTCTACTCGCGTGTCCGGATCGAGGGCAGTGGCCGGGTTCCGGCCAGCCCATTCGGCCAACGATGCACGGGACTTCGGGCAGTGCTGCACGGTCGGAGGCCGGGAGGTGCCGTCACCGCTCCTGGTGGGCGAAGACGCGGTCGAAGCGCAGTGCGGCCAGATCCTGGCGCCGGATCGCCCAGGCGTGCGTGCGGGTCCCGGTGCACGTGGAAGGCCGGGGGGCCTCCGCATGTCTGGGGGGACCGGTCGCTCATGGAGGGGTCCGGTCACGCCCGCAACCCGTCCACCGCCGTGTCGATCGCAGTCAGCGCCGCGCTCTGATCGAGCCCCGCCCTCGATACGAGTGACAGGCCCTGGACGATGTAGAGCAGGAGCTGCGCCTGAGCCTCGGGGGAGGAGGCCTTCGTAACCTCTCCGGCGGTCTGTGCGCGGCGGAGCGCGTCGGCGACGATGTCGGTGAAGCGGCGGTACGAGCGGGTGACGATCTCCGTGGCTTCGCTGTCCTGGGGGACGAGTTCGGCGGTCGTGTTGCCGACCAGGCAGCCCTGCGGCACGCCCATGTCGGAGATCAGTTCGTCCAGCCGCGCCGGATGGGTCAGGATCTCGCGCAGTGCCGGCAGGAGCGGGATGGTGTCGAGCGCGGTAGTCAGGTGCCGCTCGTACACCTCCCAGTAGAGCTTGACGGCGTCCAGGTAGAAGCGGCGCTTGTCGCCGAACGCGCCGTAGAGGCTGCCGCGCTCGACGGCCAGCGCGTCAACCAGGTCCTGGATCGACGTCGCCCCGTATCCCCGGGACCAGAACAGTTCGAGTGCGCGCTCCAGCGTCTGCTGCTTGTCGAACTCACGGGGGCGTCCGGTTCGTGCCATGTACCCAAGACTACGACTTCTTGACTCGACGTTCAAGAAGTCGTAGCTTCCGTGATGTCACTTCTTGAACGGACGCACAGAAGTCGGTCGCTCAGTGGCCGGCACGAAGGGCGAAGCTATGGAATTCGCAGGCAAGACAGCGCTCGTCACCGGGTCCGGCGCGATCGGCGGACTCGGGCACGCGACGGCCGGGGTGCTGGCAGCGGGCGGAGCCGACGTGATCCTGACCGGCACCGATCCGGAGCGCGGTGCCCAAGTCGTGAAAGACCTCCGCGCGGCCGGTGGCGAGACCG
Organism: Streptomyces sp. NPDC050264; assembly: GCF_040655895.1. Taxonomy (NCBI): domain Bacteria; kingdom Bacillati; phylum Actinomycetota; class Actinomycetes; order Kitasatosporales; family Streptomycetaceae; genus Streptomyces; species Streptomyces sp. NPDC050264. The sequence goes on along the minus strand of NZ_JBFAKV010000012.1, from coordinate 37,692 downwards.
CCGGGACGGTGCGTTTCGTCGCTGCCGATGTGTCCGACCCGGCGGGCGTGCAGCAGTTGGTCGAGGATGCCGGAGCGGTCGACATCTTGATCAACAACGCGAGCGTGATGACGTTCTCCCCGACCACCGGGCAGGACCTCGCGGGTTACGACGCCGCCTTCGCGGTCAATGTGCGTGCCCCGTTCCTGCTCACCGCACTGCTCGCGGAGAGGATGGCGGCGGGCGGCGGCGGCAGCATCGTCAACGTCAGCTCCACCGCGGCCGGCCTCGGTATGCCGGGCATGGCCGTCTACGGCGCCACCAAGGCGGCGCTCGAATCGCTGACCCGCACCTGGGCGGCGGAGTTCGCCGATTCGAACGTGCGGGTCAACGCCGTCTCCCCGGGCCCGATGCGCACCTCGAAGGTGGTCGAGGCGATGGGCCCGGACATGGGCGGCATGGGCCTGACCACCGCGCTCAAGCGCACCTCTGACCCGGCCGAGGTGGCCCAGGTGATCGCCTTTCTCGCCAGTGACCGGGCCAGTTACATGACCGGGGCGATCGTGGCCGCCGACGGCGGCCGCACCGCAATCTGAGGAGGAAGAACAATGGATCGTCTTGCGGGAAAGCACGCACTGATCACAGGCGGGACGAGCGGCATCGGCCTGGAAACGGCCCGCGAGTTCCTCGCCGAGGGAGCGACCGTCGCCATCACTGGCCGCTCACAGGAAAAGCTCGACGAGGCAGCCCGGCAGCTGGAAGGCCCGCTGCTGACCATCGCGAGCGACGCCGGCGACGTGCCCGGCCAGGCGGCGCTCGCGGCGCGGCTCCGGGAGGAGTGGCCCAAGCTCGACATCCTGATGAGCAACGCCGCCGACATCACCCACCTCCCGATCGAGGCATGGACCGAGGAGGCGTTCGACAAGCTCCTCGCGACCAATCTCAAGTCGCCGTTCTTCCTGATCAGAGACCTGCTGCCACTCTTCTCGCAGCAGTCCTCGGTCATCCTCGTCGGCTCGGTCTCCGCCTACATCGGACACGAGAACGCGACGGTCTACGGCGCGGCCAAAGCGGGCCTGCTCTCCTACACGCGCGGGCTGACCTATGAACTGAGGGACCGGGGTATCCGCGTCAACGGACTGAGCCCGGGCCCGACGATCACCAACGCGTTCGCGCCCCTCGGCCCCGAGCGCCAGGCAGCCCTCTACGACGAACTCCGGCAGACCGTCCCTCTCCATCGCCTGGGAACCGCCACCGAGCTGGCGAAGGCGGCCGTCTATCTCGCCTCGGACGAGTCCGCCTATACCGCGGGAACCGTGCTGCGCGTTGACGGAGGCATCGGGCAGCTCGCGTACTGACAGGGCACACCGGCCTACCTGTCGCGACTTCCGCGAGGGCCGGGAGGCCAGTGACGGCTCGGCGCTGTTCCGTGCGGACCGCCACGTTCTGCGCGGTGCCCGGGCAGGGCGGCGTCCGGCTGATGACCCAGAACTTCCCGGGCCAGTACCTGCACCACTACAACGCCGAGGTGTCCCTCGCCGTCCCCGGCGGTTGGCGTGCCGCGGACGACCCGAGCCTGTTCACCGAGGACACGACGTGGGCCGTGGAGGTTGCCGGGGCGCCCTGACCCCGTGCCCGTGTGGCCGCGCGCATTACCCGAGGCGGGATGCGCGCGGCCATGCCCGGTTCTCCGCGAAGCGGCTAGCCTCGCGGGGCCGACGGCGCCGCCAGGCCGTCGTGGAGCAGCCGGCTGTCGATCTCGTCGAGGGCCAGGCGCAGCCCCCCGAGAGCCACGCTCTCGTCGCCCAGGGTCGAGGTGCGCAGCTCCGGCAGGCGCAGGCAGTGCTTGGTCAGTTCGCGGCGCAGCGGGTCGAGGATCACGTCGGCCGACCGGGAGAACCCACCGCCGTAGACGACGACCTGGGGGTCGAGGGCCAGCACCAGGGCGGCGACACCCACCGCCAGATCGCGGGTGTAGCGCCGGACCGCGGTCCTGGCGTCCCGGTTGCCTTCCCGGGCCGCCTGGAACACCCATGCGGCCGCTTCGCCGGCGGTCGCCGGTACGCCGGGGCAGGACTCCAGGTGGTCGGGGGCGGCGAGCCACCGGACGGCCTTGAGGGCGCCGATCTCGCCCGCCGCGCCGCCGTGGCCGCGGCGCAGGGTGCCGTCGAGGATGAGCCCGGCGCCCGTGCGCAGGCCCGCGAGGAGGAACACGATGTCGTCGGCGTCCTGGGCGACGCCCTTCCACCGCTCCGCGACGGCGGCAAGTTTGCAGTCGTTCTCGACCTGGATCGGGCAGGTGAACCGGGTCGCCAGGTGCGCGGTCGGATCGGTGGTGTGCCAGCCGGGCAGCGGGGAGAACAGTGTGGTGCGGCCGCTGGCGTCGACCGGACCCGTCACCCCGACCGTGACGGCCCAGATGTCGGACGGGGTCATCCCGGCGTCCCGCAGCACCTCGTCGATGACGTCGTCGACCACCGCGAGCCGCACTTCGGGCGCCGCCTCGGGGTCGACCGGCCGGCGCTCGGTCCGGACGATCTCCCCCTCCAGGTCGCTCACCATGACGAGAATCTTGTGCACACCGATGTCGATGCCGAGCGCGTGCCCCGCGGTCCCCCGGAACCGGAAGCGGCGGGCCGGACGCCCGACCACGCTGCTGGCCCCCGGTTCCTCGACCTCCGCCCATCCGTCGGTGACGAGCGCCTGCACCAGTACGTCCACGGCGGGCCTGGACAGGCCGGTGCGGCCCGCGAGTTCGGTGACGGTGGAGGGCGCGTGGCCGCGCAGCGCCCACACGATCGACAGCTGGTTCATCTCGCGCATCCGGGACATGTCTGTTCCGGTCGTCGCCATGCTGGTGCTCCCTGGAGGGGTTACGGTGCCCGCTACTTAATATTACTGAAGAGTTTACTAATGAGCGGGGCTGTGCGTGGGCGCTGTGCACAGGTTGGCGGGGCCCGCGCCAAATCAGGAGATCGGGTAGCGCTGTTCCGTCTCGGGGCTGACCGCCGCGGTGAAGTCCACCTCCCGTCCGTCCAGGGCGAAGCGGTAGCGGCCGAGCCTGCGGACCTCGGGGCGGTGCGCCAAGTAGGCGGTCATCGCCTGGAGTTCGTCCGGGTGCAGCCAGCCGGGCGGGTCGGACACCGCACGGAATCCGCAGATGTCGGCGAGGTCGCGCAGCAGGCCCTGCTGCGGGTCCGTCAGCAGGTTCAGCCGGCTGCGGAAGTACACCACGTCCGGGTCGACCTCGAGCAGCGGAGACTGCCAGAGCCGGTGCAGCGTGTTGACCACGGCGTTGCGGGCCAGGGCGTCGGAGGGGTCCTGGGTCGCGTAGTGCTCCCACAGCGGCGCGACGTCGGGGCCGCTGCGGATGCCGTCGACCAGTCCCAGGGACGGCAGCAAGGGGGCTCCGCTGCCGAGCAGGTAGGCGTCCGGGCCCGCTTCTTCGCGGATGATCCGCAGACCGAGCCGGTACGCCTCCTCGCGGCCCATGTCGGCGGAGCGGACGCCGGGGACCGCGCCGCCGCCGATGAAGTCGAGCTTGAGGTAGGTGAAGCCCCACTCCTGGCTGACCCGGTGGATCATCTCGCGCAGATGGTCCTGCGCCGCCGGCAGGGTGAGGTCGAGGGCGAAGTAGCCGGTGCCCCAGTTGTGCCCGGCGACGACCGGTTGCCCCTGGCCGTCGCGGAGCAGCAGCTCGGGCCGCTCGACGGCCGTACGGGAGTCGGGGCGGAGGATGAACGGGGCGATCCACAGTCCGGGCCGCAGGCCCGCGTCCGTGATCCGGTCGGCCAGGGCCCGCATTCCGGAGGGGAACTTGTCGTTGGGCTGCCAGTCGCCCACGGTCCGCTCCCAGCCGTCGTCGACCTGGACGACGTCGAAGGGCAGACCGCGCAGGGCGGTGATGTCCTTGGTGAGCTGCTCCTCGGTGATGTTCTCGTAGTACGCGTACCAGCTGCACCACACGTTGCCCGCACGCTTGCCGCTGTGCCCGAGGCGTTCGGCGAGGTGGCGGGCGTAGGCGGCGAAGACCTCTTCCTCGGCGCCGTACGCCAGGAACCAGGGGGCACCGTCACGCTCGTACCAGCCGGAGAGGGTGTCCTGGTCGGCGGTCAGGCGCGGGATGTCGAGTCCGAGGGCGCCGAGCAGCAGGACCTGTCCGTCGGCTCCCTGGAGGGCGGCGACGGCGGAGGAGTGGTGGCGGGCGGGGTCGTCCCAGACGGTGTCGTCGGCGGTGAGGCGTCGTTCGGCGCTCTCGATGCGCAGCGGGGCGGCGGAGAGCCGGTTCCAGCCGCACGGGCTCCAGGAGTTGTGTCCGTGCCGGTAGAACAGCGCGTCGCCGAGTCCGTGCAGCAGGGCCACCCGGCCGGGCGGCAGCAGCAGGCCTCCGTCGACGGGCTGGGGCGGGGTGTCGCCTGCGAGCTCGACGGCGAACGTGCGCCCTTCGAGGTCTATGACCTGGGCCATGGATCTCCTTGCGTCATGGTGAGGGATGTGCGGTGGTGCGGGCCCGGCACCGGCGACATTGCCGGTGCCAGTGCCTCGGGCTACTTGAAGAGGCCGTTCACCTTGTCGTTGGCCGACTTGAGCGCGGCCTGCGGCTGCTTCTGGCCGAGGATCGCCGACTGGATGGCGTCCTGGACGATGGGGCCGATCTCGGTGCCGTGTTCGGTGACGGGCAGCTGGAACGTGCTGTTCTTGTCCGCCACCATGTCCGTGAAGACCTCGACGTCGCGGCCCTTCGCCTTGTGCGCGGCGAGCGCCTTCTTCGTGGCGGACTTCAGGGCGGGGAAGACGACGGCGTGCTCGGCTACCTTGTCCTGGCAGTCGGCGGAGGCGAGGTACTTGACCCACTTCCAGGCCTGGTCCTTGTGCTCGCTGCCTGCCCAGATGGCGTCGGACAGTCCGTTGACGGCGCTCTTGCGGCCGGCCGGGCCGGTCGGCAGCGGGGCGAAGGCGAGCTTCTGCTGCACCTTGGGGTCGGTGTAGGTGGGGATCGTCCAGGAGCCCGCGACCGTGATGGCGCCCTTGCCCGCGGTGAGCAGTTCGGAGTTGGCGACGCTCGACTGCTTGTCGAAGCGGGGCGCGTAGCCCTGGTCGATGAGGTGCTTGAACCAGCCGATGGTCTCGGCGAGCTTCGGGTCGTCGTACTTGTACTTCGTGCCCCACGGGTTCTTGTCGAGGTAGGTGAAGCCGTTGGCGGCGGCGAACTCGCCCCAGCCGTTCTGGCCCTGGGCGCCGTCGACCCACTCGGGCAGGAACCCGTATGTCTTCACGTGGTTCTTGTCGAAGCCGGGGTCGAGGCCGTTGCGGCCCGAGGTGTCGACGGTGGCCTTGGCTATCGCCTGCTCCAGGGTGCCGCCGTCGTCGGGGTTCCAGGTCAGGTCGGCCAGCTGGGCGGCGTCGACGCCCTGCTTCTTGAGCATGGCGGTGTTGTAGACGAGCGCCATGGTGTCCCAGTCCTTCGGCAGCCCGTAGCGCTTGCCGTCCTTGACCCAGGTCTCGGCCAGTCCTGCCTGGTAGGCGGAGAGGTCGAGCTTGTCCTTCTCGACGTAGGGCTGCAGGTCCAGGAGTTGGTTGGTGGTGGCGAACTGCGGATAGTAGGAGGCCTGGTTGGTCCAGACGTCGGGGGCCTCGCCGGAGGTGAGCTGCGTGGTGAGGTTCGTCCAGTACTGGGCCCAGGCGGTCTGGGTGATCTTGACGGTGATGTCGGGGTTCGCCTTGTGGAAGGCGGTCGCGCACTCCTGGTAGGCGGGCATCTGCTTGTCGTCCCACAGCCAGTAGTCGATGGTCGTGCTGCCGCCGGCCGAGTCGCTGCCGGAGCTCCCGCAGGAGACGAGGGTGGACATGGCGGCCAGGCACAGCAGGGCCGCGCCGGTGCGCAGGTGCTTGGAACTCATCGCGAGGGGCCTCTCGGGCTCGTACGAGGATGGGAAGGTGCGGCGTGGGGGGCGAACAGCGTTGCGGGGAGGGCTACTTGATGCCGGTGAAGTTGAGGGACTCGACCAGCCGGCGGCCCAGCACGATCAGCAGCACGAGGACGGGCAGGACCGACAGGGCGGAGCCGGCCATCAGCCCGGTCCAGTCGGGCTGGGTGTTGGGAGATTGCTGCTGGAAGATGCCGAGCGCGACGGTCAGTACGCGGGTCTGCTCGTCGCGGCCGGTCAGCAGCGGCCACAGATAGTCCTTCCAGGCCCACACGGTGGTGGTGAGACCGATGGTGATGAGCGGGCCGCGGCTCATGGGCATCACGATCTTCCAGAAGATGCCCCAGGAGCCGACGCCGTCGAGCACGGCCGCCTCTTCCACGTCACGCGGGATCGACAGGAAGAACTGGCGCAGGAAGAAGACCGCGAACGGCGTCATGAGCACGCTGGGCGCGACCATGCCGGCGAAGGTGTTCAGCCAGTCGAGGTTCTTCACCAGGACGAAGTTGGGCAGCACGGTGAAGATCGGGGGCACCATGAGTGCGGCGATCAGCACCCCGAAGACCGCGTCCCTGCCGGGGAAGCGCAGCCGGGCGAAGGCATAGCCGGCCATGGCGCAGAACAGCGTCTGCAGGACGGCGATCAGGCCGCTGTAGACCACGGAGTTGAGCAGGTAGCGCAGGAAGTCCACGTGCGCGCCCGACCCGCCGGCGGCACGCGCCTCCTCCTCGCTGGTGAGTCCGAGGACGCGCATGAAGTTGATCATTGTCGGGTGGTGCGGGATGAGTCCGGTGGCGTCGGAGTAGATGTCCGCCGCGGGGGTGAGGGCGGTGCGGACCATCCAGTAGAACGGGAAGACGGTCACGATCAGGGTGATGACGAGCGCCGTCCATGCGGCGATCCGGCCCGGGGAGACCCTGGTAAGTCTGTGGTTCACGGTCTGCCTCCTCTAGGCCAGGTCCGAGCGGGACGCGCGCAGCAGGCGCATCTGTACGGCGGTCAGGACGCCCAGGACGATCGCGAGCACCACGGCCACGGCGGAGGCGTAGCCCATGTGGAAGTTCGTGAAGGCCTGTTCGTAGATGTAGAAGTAGATGACCCGGGTGGCGCTGACGGGTCCGCCCTTGGTGGTCACCGCGATCGTGTCGAAGATCTGGAACGAGCCGATCAGTGACACGACCAGGACCAGCGCGAGGACCGGCCGCAGCAGGGGCAGGGTGATCCTGGTGAACATCCGCCACTCGCCCGCGCCGTCCAACGAGGCGCTCTCGTACAGGTGCTTGGGGACCTGGAGCATCCCGGCGTACAGCAGCAGTGCCGTGTAGCCGGTGTACGCCCAGGTGTTGACGGCCGCGATGGTCGGCATGGCCAGGTCCGGCGAGGTGAAGAAGCCGGTGGTGCCGAAGCCGAGGGCGTCCAGGATGTGGTTGACGAAGCCGAGGTTGGCGTCCAGCATCCACATCCAGAGCAGGCCGACCGTGACGTTGGGCACCAGCCAGGGCACGAGCAGCATCGCCCGCAGCGCCACCGACCTGGTCAGCCGGTGCATGAGGGTGGCGAGGCCCAGGCCCAGGAGGGTCTGCGACCCGATGTTGAGCACCACGTAGTAGCCGGTGACCTTCAGCGCGTTCCAGAACTGGTCGTCGCCGATGAGCTGGTGGTAGTTGTCCGCGCCGGTGAAGGTCGGCGGGGAGAGCAGGTTGTAGTCGGTGAGCGAGTAGTAGACGCCCTTGATGGTCGGATACGCGTAGAAGAGCGCGAAGCCCACGAGCGCGGGTGCCAGAAAGAGCCAGGCCGCCTTGCGGTCGTCGCGGGGTCGGCGCCGTTTCCCTGAGCCGGTGGTCCCGCCCGGGGCGGGACCGGCGATCTCAGGCGGTGGCGCAACTGCCGTGTCCGCGCCCATGGTTCCCCTCCAACGGATCTGCGCCGCACCTCTTGCCAGTGGGGCACCATGGACACATATTGATGAGCAGCAGCGAAACTTTGTCAATGCTGTCCCATAAAAAACGGTGACCTCACGCCGGGACCGCAGGCCCGCTGCTGGGCATCGCAGGACCGCAACTACCCACCTGATTACGGAGGTTGACCCCATGCGCACCTTCGCGCGACGACGTGGCAGAAGAATGCTGGCCGCGTTCGGTTCCGCGGCCACCGCCCTCGCGCTGGCCGCTCTGCCGGTCACCGCTCGGGCCGCGCAGGCTCCCGAGCCCTCGACCGCTTCCGCCGCTTCCGCCGCGGTCGCCTCGGCGCAGGGCGCGCCCGCGCGTCCGGCCCCCGGCCCCGACCCGGACCCCTCGCTGCCGGCTCACACGCTCACCCGCGCCGACGCACCGCTCGACAACCCGCTCAAGGGTTTCGCCCGCTTCTACCAGCCAGGGGCCGACCAGAACACGGGCTATCCGCACGCGCTGACCTGGAGCTACTTCGGTCTGTCCGAGGTCATGGACTCCGCGTCGGACTGCAAGCACTACAACTGGTCCGTGCTCGACAAGGCCCTCGACGAGACCGCCAAGTACGGCAACCAGGCCGCCATCCGCTTCTACATCGAGTACCCGGACGGCAGCGGCAGCCATCCCGCCAACGCGATACCGCCGTGCTTCGCCGGGCACGTCGACAACCGCACCAACAGCTACTGGAACACCACCAGCCCGGACTACGACAGCCCCTACCTGCTGGACGCGCTCAAGGACTTCATCGCCGCGTACGGCGCACGCTACGACGGCGACCCGCGCATCGGCTTCATCCACATGGGTCTGGTCGGACTCTGGGGCGAGTGGCACACCTGGCCGTACGACACCGACACCTCGGGTGACTCGTACCCGAACTACATGCCCACCGACGCCCACGGCGCCGAGCTCATCCAGGCCTACAACAACGCCTTCACCCGCACGAAGATCGAGGTCAGGTACGCGGAGGCGGCCGGCGGAGCCGCCGACAGCCTCCCGCGGGTCGGCTACCACGACGACTCCTTCTGCTACCGCGAGGGCAGCCCCCTGGCCGGAGTCACCCTGCCCACGTCGATGGGCGGAGCCTCGTACTCCCAGCTGCAGAAGGCCCTCGAACACGGAGTGGAGAACCGCTGGACCACCGCCTCCATGGGCGGCGAGGTACGGCCCGAGATCCAGTCCACCGCCTTCGCCGACTGGCCCGGCGGAACCGGCGCCGTGGACAACATGAAGGCCTGCCTCGAACTCGAGCACACCACCTGGAAGATGAACGAGGGCAGCGCCAACTACTCCGCGAGCGACACCAAGGTGGGCGCCGCGGTCCGGCTGATGGGCTACGACCTCAACGTCGACCACGCCTACTTCCACGACACCGCGCAGGGCACCACCACCGTCGGCGTGCGGATCAACAACAGCGGCGTCGCGCCGTTCTACTACCCCTGGACGGTCAGCCTCGGCCTCAAGGACTCCGCCGGGAACATCGTCAAGAGCTGGGCCACCCCCTGGGACCTGCGCAAGGTCATGCCGCAGAAGATCCGGGCCTTCCCCGACTGGGGCGTCGGGTCCGATCCCACCTACCTCGACTACGGCTACGCCCAGTACTTCGACGCCGACGTCGACCTCTCCGGCGTCACCTCCGGTGACTACCAGCTCGTCATGAAGGCCAAGAACCCGCTGGAGGACATCAGCTCCGCCGCGAAGAAGCTGCGCTTCGCCAACTCCGGTCAACAGGCCGACGGCTGGCTCGACCTCGGCGCCATGACCGTGGGCTCCGGCGGAACGACCGATCCCACCGGGTACGAGGCCGAGGCCGCCGGCAACACCCTCACCGGCACCGCTGTGGTCGCCGACTGTGCGGGCTGCTCCGGCGGCCACAAGGTCGGCTACCTGGGCAACGGCGCGACGCTCACCTTCAAGGGCGTCGACGGCGGCAGCGGCGGCACCAGGACGCTGACCATCCACTACGCGACGGCGGCGGTCCGTACGGCGACCGTCCGGGCCAACGACGGAGCCACCCGCTCCGTCGACTTCGCCGCCACCGCGGACTGGACGACACCCGCCTCGACCACTGTGAGTATCGACCTGAAGGCAGGTACAGGCAACAGCATCACCATCGCCAACCCCTCAGGGTGGGCGCCCGATATCGATCGGATCACCGTGACGTGACCGGCGGCGTGGGGGCCGGGCGCGCCCCGGCCTCCACGCTGTATCGGGACGCCCGCCCGCAACGCCGACGGCAGCCTGGAAGTCTTCTGCCGCGGTGCCGAGAACACCGTCGCTCTCCACTGCCCACCTGCCTGGCTGCACGGTGAAGCCGCTCTGCGCCCTGGGCGGTGCCCCGCTACAGGGCGGCGTCCTCCTCGCGGCAGATGTCCTGGGTCTCAGCCGACCGGGTGAGTGGCGAGGAGCGACACGGTCGCCTCCCACAGCTCCCGCTGCACGCTCGGGTCCCGGCCGGGCTCAGGGCACTGAAGCGGGCGGGCGTCGCGGGCGGAGAAGTAACCGCCGCTGGTGCCCGCGAGAGCCGGATCAGTGGCGAGCCGCACGATGATGCCGGAACCGTTGCGGGGATCGCCGATCCTCAGGGTGTTCAGCACACGCTGCAGGACGGCCGAGCCGGGCAGGTCCCGGCCCAGGCCGGTGGCGTTGAAGCCGCCGGGGCCAGCGCGCAGACGTGTCACCGCTGATCCGCGGGATCGTGGACAGGGCGGCGCCCCCGGTCGAGGGCATCTGGTGAGGGGTCCGGCCCACGAGCCAGTGCCACACCGCTTTCACCGACCCCGACCACCTGATCAATGCCCTGCGCCTCGTCTTCGCGAGTTGCAGTACCGCAGCGACGTCATCGACGGATGCCTCGCAGTAGCCGGACTCACCCCGACGACACGACGCCCACAAACTCAGTAGATGATCTATTCCAAAGGGTGCAGTGGTTCGTGCGTAGAGCGTGGACCCCGCTCGCCCACGGTCAGACGCTGTCCGGTGCCGCGGATACCAGTCGTGTCGCGGGTGGTAGTGGTGCGTGCTGAGGGCAGGCTTCGAGCGCTTGGATCGCCAATCCTGCGAAGCGTCGGGAGGCCATGACCTGGGTGTCGGTCGACCTGGTGTGGATGCCCTTGTTGGCCATGAGGATGAGCATGAGGTCGTCCAGGACGAAGTCGGACCGCAGGTGCCCTGCGTCCTTGGCCCGCTGGGCCAGTCCGGCGACCGTTTTCACCGTGTATGCACGGCCCGCGACATCCGGCGCCTCCGGAAAGGTCGACATGAAGGCTTCGCTGAAACCCCGGTCCCGCGCGTGCAGTTCACAGATCTTCTCGATCACCAGGCAGAGGCCACGCCATGGATCGGGATCGGCGCACCCTTCGTCGACGATGGTGCGACACGCGCGCAGCTGGTCCGCGAAGGCTTCGGTGGCCAGCATCTGCTTGGTCGGGAAGTGACGGTACAAGGTGGCAGGTCCGACCCCCGCGCGCCGCGCGATCTCCCGCATCGGCACGTCCAGGCCGTCGGCGGAGAACAGTGCTCGGGCCGCGTCGAGGATGCGCTCGCGGTTGTCCAGTGCGTCGGAACGCAGGGTGTGAGGCAAACGCTCGATCATGCTCTCACTTTACCTAAACGGACGGGGGTGTCCGTTAGCGTTCAAAACGTAGCGGCGCGCCGAGATCATCGAGGGCGCACAGCTCCGAGCCGAACCCTGCCGCTCCGGGAATCCTCTCCCGTCGCCGACGGTGATCGGCGCCGGGTACTGAGCACGACCGCACGTGCGGTCCGGGAACACGGGAGACGACAGTGAAGGCAATCGCGATCCAGACGTACGGAGGTCCTGACGGCCTGGCTGTGGTCGACCTGGCGGATCCCGCACCTGCCGCCGGACAGGTACTGATCGCCACCGAGGCCGTGGGCGTCGGTGGAGTCGACACCGTGATCCGAAGCGGGGCCCTGGCCGCCTACGGCTTCAAGGAGGGCCACATCCCCGGCAGTGAGGTGGCGGGCACCGTGACCGCGGTCGGTGACGGCGTCGACGCCTCGTGGATCGGCGGGCGGGTATGGGCTTTCACCGGCACTGGCGGAGGATACGTCGAACAGGCTCTCGCGCCGGTCGAGGAGATCGTTCCCCTGCCCGTAAATCTGTCCGCAGTCGATGCGGTGACGCTCGGGAGTTCCGGCGTGGTGGCCCATTTCGGGCTCCGCCACGCCCACTTCGCTGCCGGGGAGACGGTCCTGGTGCGTGGCGCGGCCGGCAGCATCGGGATCATGACAGTGCAACTCGCCGCTCGCGGCGGCGCCGTCGCGGTGGCGGTCACCACATCCTCGGCCGAGCGCGGTGAGCAGCTGCGGCGTCTCGGCGCGACCCACGTGCTGGACCGCTCCGGCGAAGGAGGGGAACAAGCTCCCGCAGGCTATGACGTCATCATCGACGTGGTGGCCGGCAAGGACATGCCGTCGTTCTTCGACCGGCTCAACCCGAACGGCCGCATGGTGTCCGTGGGCGCTGTCGCAGGCCAGCCACCGGCGGACTTCGGCACGAAGATCATGGCGGCGTTCCAGAAGTCGATGTCCTTCGCCGCTTTCAGCGCGGCCACCGTCACCGGAGACGACCGGCGTGCCGTGCGGAGCGAGCAGTTCGCCGCAGCGAGCCGGGGCGAGATCGAAACAGTGGTGCACGAGGTGCTGCCACTGGACGCAGCCGTGTTGGCGCACGAGAAGATGGACGCGGGCGAAGTCTTCGGCAGGATCGTGCTGACACCGTAGGCGAAGGTGTGCACGCCCGGATTGCCACGGTCCCCTGTGCAGTCGAGGCGAGGGAGCCCAATGTCGGTGCGTGAGGGCAGAGTTGGTACTCCCTCGCGACGTGCGCTCCACGTGTGGACCGACGATCTGCTGAAGTGGGCGCCGCGGTTCGGGTCATGGCGGCCGGCCGTGGGCATGGCGCCGCAGCTGAGCGTGCCGAGCTGATGATGCCGGTCCTGCGTTGCCGCAGGCGGACCGGCCGCCCCGCTGCAGTTCATCTACAGCACCAGCACGCAGGCCCTTGAGCGTGGCGAGATCACCACGCCGTGCGTCGGTGGGTCTGTCGGCCCGGCGCCGTGGCGAGGGCGACCTGCTGAGCGTCGGCCGGTCCCGCGGAAAGAGGGCCGGGGGAGTGCATGGCGATCAGCCTGGCACGCGGGCCTGACACTCAGCCTGGCACGCGGGCCTGACACTGCGCGGGTCTTCCCGGTAGAACCGGCGGTGTCGATCACACATGCCCGCGCCCACCGTGCGTAGTGCTTCCCTGAAGACCCGAAGCGCCGGTCACGGCAACACCGCGATGCCAAGCAGCCGCAGGCCTTACTGATCAGTTCAGCAGGTGACGACCTTGCCGTAGGAGCCGCGGCCCCAGTTCCACTCCCACTGCTCACCAGGCTGGTAGGTGAGGCATGGCGAGTCGTTGCCCCAGTCGATGACGACCTTCAGGTGCATGGCCTCGCTGCAGTTGTTGGTGACCTTCACGTACTTTCTGTGCTTGATGACGTCCCGCTTGACGCAGGCCGGGGCCGTGCCCTGGATTGACGCCGCCGATGCCGCCGATGCCGCTGACACCGCGGGGGCAGTCACGAGGCCGGCGCCGAGGAGAGCCGATGCCGCGACGAGGCTGCTGGCGAGACGCTTGCGGTACTTCATGTCCGGTTCCTTTCGTTGGGCCAGGAGGCCGAGAGATACGTGTCGTTGCAACGCAGACTCTGCCGAACGTTTCGGGTCCAGTGCCACAGACAGGGCTGAAGTACATCCTTTCGGGGATATCACCCCGCTGACGTGACCCGGTATCGGGGCAAAGAAGCAGGCTGTGAAGCTGCTCGATCTGCTCGGCTGTGCCCGTTTAAACGAGTGGTACCCCAAAGCGGAGCGAGGCGGATGCCGCCGGTGCGCGCGCGGATGAGAGTCGGCCGAAGCGGAAGTCTTGGTGACATCCAGAGGCTCAGAGTCTGAATGGCTCACCTGAGTCTGAATGGCTCACCTGAGTCTGAATGCAGCGACCAGGCGCCCCCCGTGGCACCGGTGTCAGTACGCACAGACAATTTCGGCCCGTTGGGTCAGCCGGTGCTGTCCAAGCCCATGACGAACGGTGTCAGTTGTCCGGTGATGAGGCCACTCAGCCGATCCAGTTGCGGAAGCGGGCGTGCGCTAGCGGATCGTACGGCGCCCGGCAGAGCCTTTCAGCCTCGGCCTTCGGCCGTCTGTGGAGGTGGGCGCGACGCCTAGGACTTTAGGGTTGAGGCCGTGACGTGGAGTGAGGCGGAGTATCTCGATTGTCTGGAGACGGAGCGGCGCGGCTATGCCTGGGTGATGCGGCAGCATGGTGGATTGACGCCGACGCAAGCCAGAGAAGCTGCGCTGGAGTGGTACCCGTACGAGTCTGATGACGTGCCGTGCCGTGGACTCACCTTTCACGATGAGGCGTGGCACTGGGCGATGCTGGCGATCCACGGTGATCGGTATTGGGTCGAACACCCTGAACTGACCGACCCGTCACCTGAGTACCGGGCCCTGGAGTGAGCTTTACCGACCCGCACACCTTCGACCCCGGCCGTCGGCAACCTGAGCGCCTCCACCACCTGCCCAAGAGCGCGCTTCTCCCCTTCGGGCTGGGTGCGTAGCGGTACATCGGCGAGACCTTCGGCTGGACCGAGATGCTCACCGCGCTTGCTGAGATCTGCTCCCGCTGGCGACTGGGCCCAGTGCTGGGCCACACCCGTCGCGAAGTTCCACCGGTCAACCCGCGCGCCGACAGTCTGCCTAGGGCCATCAAAGCCCGGCGCTGAGCGCGACGATGGGCTGCCGGTGCGAGGGCCGCACGGACCCGGCGCACAGGAATGACACGCATCGGGCCGCCGGTCGGTCGCGCGACGACCTCAGTGGCGTCCGCCGACGCGGCAGCGCGAGGGCCGGGAGGAATCGGAGACGGGAGCCAGGCGTTGACGCACACGTGGGCGATATATCCAGGTACGGCCATGAGGAAGGCAGCCTCTCCACCGCCGCGGCCGCCCGCACGCGCCTCGCGGCCGACCGCGCCGACACTCTGGTGCGGGCGGCCGCGCTGGGCCGTGACTTCGACGGATCGTCGAATCAGACGGAGACTTGTCGGACAGAACGTGCTCCGGCCATGGGGTCATGGGGGGGCGGGCTTCGATGTCCACGTAGACGGTGGGCCAGCGGCTGCTGTCCGAGGACCGCGACGGACAGCTGTGCCCGGCCGCGGCGGACAGATTGATTGCCAACATGGTCCGCGCGCACTGACCGTGGCCCTGGACGAGCGTGACCACACGGCTCTTCGTGTCCGTCATGCGGAGTTGAGCCGTACGCCCCACCAGAACTCCCTGCTCGAAGCGGCTATGTGCGGGAGTGACGAAGGACTGCCGCCCGAAGACACGTCAGAGGACCAAGAACCGCCCGTGAGGAAGCCGCAGGGTCAGAACCGCGGGGCCCGTTCCCCCGACGCGGTCAGGATGAACTGAGCGTAGGAGTCGGCGTTCATCAGGGCGCGCCGACCCATGGCGTACCAGTTCGGCTGCCGGTCGGAGTCCTTGTTCTGGCCGCTGTACTCGGAGGGGTCCCGCAGGGCGCGCTTGCCGAGCATGGCCGCCTCGCTCGCCGCCGCCGCGTCGGGCAGGACCGAGGCCATCTCGGCGTTGAAGTCCTCCTCCTGCAACTCCGAGGCGCGCGCGCTGTACTGGTAGTCCAGTGTGCCGGCGAACCGGTGGGTCGCCTCGTGGATGATGTACCAGGCGTTCTGACCCTCGTCGGTCAGATTGATCGGTCCGCTGCGGCCAGCGTCCATGGTCGGAAGGTCCTCGCTCTTCTGCTGGTCCGGGTTGGTCACGCGGTTGTACACGTCGTACCAGCTGGAGCCGACCCAGCCCGCGACTCCGCGGGGGACGTTGCTGTCGCCCACCAGCGCGATCTCCGCCCCCTGGGCGTTCAGCCCTGTCTGGATGCGCCGCACGACCTCGACGATCCGCGGCAGGAAGGTGGCGATCTGCTCGGGCGTCGCGGCCCGGAACGCCGGGAAGCCCGACTGAAGGCCCGTCAGCAGCTGGCCGCCCGGAGCGTCTCCCGCCGCTGCCAGCATGGCGAGAACCGTGGAGATGGCCTGCTTGGCCTCGACGAGGGCCCGGCGAGTCTGAGACTCGCGCTGCGGGTACTGGCGATCGGGGATGGTGCCCTTCTTGGTGACCTTCGCGTTCGCGCTGCTGTGCACCTGCTGGGTCGCGTCGTCGTAGACGTCCCCGTGCCGCGGTGTGCCCTGGCCGTGGATGCCCAGCTGGGCGGAGGTGCGGACGTCGTCCGGACTGCTCCTGTTGCGCCAGCGGATCTCCTGGCCGGAGCGGGGGTCGTTGAAGCTGGCGGCCTGGTCGAACTCCCAGACCGCGCGCTGGACCGCAGGGCTGCCGGAGGACCCACCGTTCAGCATCTCGACCGTCCCCGCGACCGGGACCCGCTGGGTGGTTTGCTCCGCACCGTCCGCCTCCTGAGCGACCGCGCGCTGCGCGACGACGGACGGCGCGGTGGTCGCTCCCGCGGTGAAGGCGGCGCCGTCGGCGGCGGCCGCGCGCTCCGAGCCCTGCCCCGGGTCGGTGACCGTGACACCGGCGCCGTTGTCGTTGCCCGTCTCGCGGATTCCCCGGAGGTTCTTGTCGAGGTGGCTGGTCTCGTGGGCGAGGATCTCTGTGTCGCCGACTGCCGACGAGCCGAGGAAGATGTGTCTTCCGACCGTCATGGCCTGCGCGCCCAGCGCCGCGGTGGCCCGCTGGGCGGTCGCGTTGTCATGGACGCGGCCCGCGGAGAGGGCCTCGTTGCCATAGAACGCCTTCGCCTTGGTGAGGAAGGGAGCCGGGAGCGGGCTGCTCGGCGTTGCCATCGCGGCGTCGACAAGGCTGCGATGGGCCGTGGCGTCAGTGTCCTCGGCCACGTCGTGCCCATGGCTGCGGCTTGTGGTCTCCCGGCGCTGGACGGCCGGCTCCGCGTGCCCGCAACCCGGGCCGTGCTCGTGCCGCTCCTGCTCGACCATGCGGGCCACCGCGGCGTTCCCCGCCGTCTGTTGGAGGTCCAGCATCCGCTGGACCGGCGCACTGGGCCGGATCACGCGGTGGGCAGTGTCCCGCTCGTCCGACGACCGGCTCCGCTTTCCCCGCGCGTACATGACGTTCCCTTCGGCACCTCTAGGACTGACCGTCCATCTTTACAAAAGCCCCCCGCCGATCACAGGTCCGCGAGGGCAGTTCCCGGGGCAGCTGTGACGGACAGTTCGTCCTGTCCCCGGGCCTCGGTGAGGGCGGGAGCAGAACCGGTCGGGGTCGTGCTCCGAGGACCCTGACTTCAAAATTTTCGCCCGCACACCGTCGCGGCGGGGATGCACGGCCAGCACGTCCAGAAGATCACGGCCATCCCCGGCGCAAAGGCTGATCACCGTCAAATCAGCGTTTGCCCAGCGTCGATGAGTGGCTCGACCATGGACCGCAGCTGGGCGGCGTTGACCTCGGTTTCGTCATCCGCAGAGCCGAGCCGGAGCACGTCCACGACTGTGGTCCAGGCGTGCGGCCCGGCTCAAGAACCGCGACGAAGGAGTACGGCCGGCCCGGAATGAGCTGGTCCGAGGCACGGCCGTTGCGGCCGTGGGCGTAGCAGAAGAGCCGTTCCGCGGAACAGGGCGCGTCCGATCGCAGCCACGGCGACACATCCACGGCCAGGACCGGCCGACCGTCCGAGAAGTGCGGTAGCGGCAGCTTTGCCAGCATCCGACGCAGCCATTCGATGTCGATTCGACCGTGGTTGAGGCCGCCGTACAACTCGCTGTGCCCATGCCGGTGTTCGGGCAGAAGAGTCAGTTCGACCGGCGACCTGACCGGGCCGTCCGCGCACAACACCGCGTCACACAGCGCGAACAGCTCACCGCGCCGAGCGGCCAGGCAGGCATACGCGGTCTTCTCGGTGGGGTCGATGGTGAGTTGCCAGCGCATCTTGGTGGCGATCCAGTCGGTCACGTAGGTGCGGCGGTCTCCGGTGCAGAGCGGGAACTGCTCGGAGATGTCCTTGTCGCCCTTGGCGCGGTTCGTCTTCGCGGAGACGGCGAGCAGCGATCGGGGGTCGCCGAGGTCGTCGGTGTGGGTCACGCGCTCCATGACCGGCCAGGTGGAGGCGCCCGACTCCCGGGCTTCGGCGAGCGGGACCAGGTGGTCGATGTCGAGGTTATGGGCATCGTCAACGTAGGTGGGGTCGTAGGCGGAGAACCATGCGCCGCCGCTGATGTGGCAGGCGTCGTCCACCTTGCTGAAGCTCATCTGCGGAAGCAGCCGGCCAGAGCCTCCGGCAGGACCCGGTCGACGTCCCGGGACGACGACCCGGAGGCCGTGGCCGTCGGCGCCGACGCTGCCGTCGTCGGCCGGAACGGTGATGCGGTCCGGTCTTCCGGCGAACATCCCGCGCTGCCCAGCGCGAACGGTACGGCGCCCGGACAGAGGGCACCTTGAGCGCCTTGAACGCGGCTGTCCCTCCCACGGGAGCTCCCTCCCGCGAACGTAACAGCGAGCCACCCGGGCGCAGCCGACTCCGCCGGGAGATCGACCTGGCGACAGAGTCCCGGTCACGTCATCGTGCGGAGGGGCTCCGGTGCGCGACCTGTGCCGCACAGTAGTTCCGCACCCGCGCGTACCGCTCCGCCGGATCCCCGTAGTACGACCACGGTGTCGTGCCCGCGTACCCGTCCACTGCACGGAACTGCTCCAGTGCCTCCTCGTACCGGTTCTGCCAGTACAGGAAGTGGCCGAGCATGTGGCGGGCCGGCGGGATGTGCCGGTCGTGCGGGTCCTTCGCGTGCGCCGCCGCCACGTCCGCGAGCGTCGCGTCCGTCGCCGCGACGATGTGCGGCTGCTGGTAGTACGTGCCCGGATTCAGCGTCTCGTCCGTGATCTCGTACTCGAAGTACGCGTCCAAGACGATCGTGGACAGGAGCTGCCCGGGGGCGCCCTTCGCAGCGGCCGCCCTGCCGAACTCCTCCGCCGCCTCGTGCGAGCCCCGCCACTTCGCGCACCAGTACTGGAGCGCCGAGTGGTGCGCGCCCACGTGGTATGGATCCCGCTGCTCCACCTCGGCCCAGATCGCCTCGAATGCCTCGTGGTCGTAGCCGAGCCCCATCGCCAGCGGCAGCTCCGCGATGAACGGGCACGGGTCGTCGCCCGCCAGCGCCCGGGCCGCGGCGAACGCCTCGCGGGCCTGCGCGAGGACCCCGTGGAATCCGGCGAACTGTTCCCGGGTCGTGGCCCCCGCGAGGCCGCCGCCGCGGACCTCCCACGCCAGGTCGACCAGCGACCGGGCGTTCACGAGCGCCGCCCCGGGGTCGTCGCGCCGCGCGGTGCGCCAGGCGAGCAGCCAGCCGTCGTCCGTGACCGCCTCCGCGGCGAGGGCGTTGGAGCGGCGGTTGCGCTCCGCCCAGTCGCGGCCCGCGTCCTCCAGATACGCGGCCCCAGCTTGCCAGTTCCCTGCTCGCACAGCCGACTTGACCCGCTCGAACCGCGGGTCAGGGGCCATCGCCGCCTCGCCATCGATCTCCTCGGTCGGCACAAGACCGAACTGCCGGGCCGCCGAAGCGAGTTGCTTGTCGCTGAAGGACCCGACGCGGTTCGGGTTCGTGCCGCGCCGGTTGCGGAAGAGGCCCATCAGATCGACTCCCGCTCTCGCGTGCTGTCCGTCGAACCGGCCGGGTTCAGCAACTGCCGCAGTCCGGTGGTTTCCGGCACATCCGCCACCGCCGCGTCCAGGGCCCGGGCCAGCCGCGCGTCGGAGGCATCGTGCAGCCGCAGCAGCGCCGAGTCCGACCAGGACAGCTCGAAGTGCGCGCCGCCGCGGGCGATCAGCTCGGCGACGGTCAGGTCGCGGAGCAGGTCGTACAGCCGGGGGCGGACGAACTCCCGGGCCGCCCGGCCCGTCGCGGCCGCCGCCTGCGCGGACTTGGGCAGCCGGTCCGCGACCTGCCACAGCGCACCGGCGTCGATCGCCGCGAGCACCGAGTCGAACGAGCCGTCCGCGCCGGTCACCTCGCGCACCGCCCGCCGCAGCGGCTGCGCGGCCCTGCCGACGTACGTCGTCATCGACTCGTGCACGAGCTGCTCCCAGTCCGCGGCACGCCGCATCGTGAGCGCCTCCGTCGTGAGCGACACCCGTTCGAGGGCGGCGAACGCGGCGGCCGGGTCGTCCAGCAGGCCGAGCGCGGGCCCGGCCGCGCCCGCCGCGCGACCGTCGTCGGGGAGCTGCTCAATGCGGGCCACCCGGTCGGCGATCGGCGGGTGCGTGTCGTACGCGGAACGCTCCTCGCGCGGCAACCCACGGCGCAGTTCGCCCAGTTCGGCCGAGCGCGCCTCCAGGAAGAGGTGCAGGCCGCCGTAGACCTCTCCCTGCGGCGGCAGCAGCCGCGCACTCGCGCCGAGGCTCGCGTACGACTGCATGTAGAAGTCGAACGCGGCGTCCAGGACCGGGACCTCGCGCAGTGCGGATCCCGTCGCGGCGCGGCCCGCGATCCGCGCGGCGGCCAGGTCGGCGGCGTACTCCTGGCGGCGCATCGTGCCCCGCATGGACCGCACGTAGAACGTGCCGTACCAGAGGAAGGGCTTGGCGGCGAGGCGGTAACTCAGGCCCGCCGAGCCGGTGTTGATCTGCCGTGCCGACTTGCCCTTGGCGATGCGGCGCGCCTCTTTCTGCTCCGCCTTCACCCGCTCGTCGTCCACCTTGGCCGCCGAGCGCTGCATCAGCGTGGAGACAGTGCGGGAGATCCGCTCGAAGCCGTGCCGGTTGATCGCGCCGAGCCGGGTGTCGGCGTTGGAGTAGTGGCCGAACTCATGGGCCAGTACGGAGATGAGCTGCGCCTCGTCGAGACCGCTCAGCAGCGGCATGCCGACGAGCAGGACCCGCCGCCCGGTGAACAGGCCGAGCAGCCGCGATTCCTCGTGGACAGCGGCGTTCACGGCGGGCATCAGATAGATCTCGTCCGGCGCGCGGGTGCCCGTCTGCTCGGCGAGCCGACGCACGGCGGCCCACAGCCGAGGCTCCTGCTGCTCGTCGACCCGCAGCCCGTCGGCCGGCGGCTCGAATCGCGGGCCGCGCACCGCGAACATGCCCTGCACGATCGGCCCGGCGACGACCAGACTGAGGAAGACGATTTTCAGCGCGGCGATGCCGTGGCCGCTGTCCGCGACCAGCCACCAGTCGGCCGCGCCCAGGGCGCCAAGCATGACCAACCCGACCAGATAGAAGCCGAGCAGCAGCACGAGAGCGCGCACGGCGCGCAGAGTAGAGCCCATCGGGCGGTTCCCCCCACAGGAAAAGAGCCGACCTCACGAGGCGAGGCGAGCCGCGAGCGGGCAGGCCTCAGCAAGGCAGGGTCAGCAAAATAGATGTGGGGGGAACGGGAGTATGGCACAGGGCGAGTGCCATAGCGAGGCCGGGCTCCCGTCGGTCGCCTGGTGCTGCTTTCCCGTTTGGGCGCGTATATCTGCTGGTAGTGGGCGTCAGGGATGCTCGGAGTGGATGCTGAGGGATGGTCCTGTGGGCGCGGCCGTGCCGCGATGAGGAAGAGCAGAGGGTCGTGCACCAGCTGGTGCGGGCCCGGAAGGCCCCGCGCGACCTGGCGGTGCGGGCCCGGATGGTTCAGCTGAGCTGGTCCGGGCAGCGGGTGCCGACCATCGCGGACACGCTGGGGTGCAGCGCCAAGACCTCGCGCTGCTGGCTTCACCGCTTCAACTGCCGTGGGATCGCGGGGCTGGAGGATTTGGGCGGGCAGGGCCGAAAGCGTCGGATCACCGAGCAGGAACGCTCGCGGGTCATCGCGCTGGTGAAGACGTTGCCGCCGGGCCGGCTGCGATGGGAACCCGTCGACGAGTTGTGGGCGCCGGACGAGCTGGGCCCGGCGGAGTGGACGTTGTCCACACTTGGGAGTCCGGGGCGACGACCGGATCCCAGCGGATTTCGGTACCGAACGTGGAGGCGGCCTTGTAGAGCGTGTTGAGCACGATCAGACTCTCGGCGGTGAGTGCTCCGATGCGAACCGTCCATACCTGGTCGCCGGGGTCATAGGTTCCGATCGAGACCAGAAGCCGGCGCTGTTCGTCCACGCGGGGCTGGCGCAGTGTCGGGACGTGCAGGTGGCCTCCATCAGCCACCGGGGTGAGGGCGCAGCAGAAGACAGAGGCATGGCAGGACCGTAGGTGACACCACTGACGACCAGACCGCCACGAGGTGTGCGGTGTCGGCCCGCACGCCGGGTGGGAGCGGGCGTAGATTCGGCCAGCGCGTTGACCGGTGTGACGTCACCCATCGGACGGGTTTGCTGATGAACCCGCAGAGTCCCGGGGCCATGAGTTCTACGCTGCGGCGATGAGGAACTCCCAAGCCTTCAAGAGCGCCGTGGCGCAGACCCTGGCCGAACTGGCCCGCCAGGGGGTCACGCTGGGGCCGGCCGCCGTGGAGGACGCCATCGAGGAACGCATGCAGGCGATCGCCGCCCAGCTGGGCACCCAAGTCGCCTCCACGTGGCGGTACTTCGATGCGGCCGCGTTCGCGGACAGCCTGGCCAAAAGCGTCCGCGATTTCGAGCAGGGTGCCGAGGACGCGGCCGGGATCGGCCAGGCGTCGATGCCTCCGCTCGACAATCCCGAACTCGCCCTGGTCCTCGCGGGGGTGCCCGATTCCATGGCACATACGGGCGGCGACCTGTTCCAGGTCATCGTGAACGTCGCGGTCAACGCCTGGATGGCCGGCCACATCCATGGCGAGGACGGCTGCGAAGGCTGCGAGGCCTCCCGCGGCCCGGCCGGACACGACTGGGCCCGGCGCATGCGGCAGATCGAGGACATGCAGCCCGGCATCGGCAAGTGGTTCGACCGCGACGCGTGGACCACGGCCCTGAACAAGAGCGGATTCCAGGTCACCCGAGGGTGACCGCGCCCTGTCCGTTCTCTGCTTGCGACACGGCCGCTTCGGCGCCGGTCGGAACCTACGCTGGAGACCTGACCGGGGAGGCCGTCATGGACAAGCCCACCGAGCCCGAGGAAGACAAGCCCCGGCCCGACTACCCGCCGAAGACCCCGCCGCCCCCGAAGAAGCCGCCGAGTCCGCCTCCGCCCGATGCGCCCCGCAGCGACCTCCTGGCCGGCCTTCCCGTCCCGCAGCGCGCGGGCCGCGGCGGGCATCCCGTGATGAGAAACCGCCGCGGCGCCTCGTGGTCGCTGGAATCCGCGGTCTGGACACCGGGCAAAGCCGCCCGGCACGTCACAGCGCAGCTGACCGCCTGGGGTTTCACCGCCCCGAAGGCGCTTGAGCAGGTGGTGCGGTTCTTGGCCGGCACGGTCATCGCGGACGGCGGCCGTCGCGTCAGCGTGCACCTGTCCGAGCAGGGCGGCCTGGCCCTTGTCCTGTGCCTCAGCCATCAGCAGGTCGAGGACGGCGAGACGACCGACGTCCTGACCGCCCTGCGCGAGCTGGGTACCGACAGCTGCGGCATCGAAATGACCGCCGAAGGACGGCAGGTCTGGGCGCTGCTGCCATTGCAGGCCACCGCCTCCACGCCTGCCGGACGTACGGCCTAGCTGCGAGCCTGTCCTTGAACTCCCGTCGTCCGCGCGAAGCGCGGGCCTGCCGGACGCCGGCACAGGCGCGGGTCAAGGACAGGCTCCCGAGCAGACGGTGTGACCGCGGTCCGCAAGCCGAGCCACTGCTCGGCGTCCCAGGCGTGGAAGCGCTCCACCTCGGTGAATCCGAGCTTTGCCGCGAGGCGTGTCGAGCCGACGTTGGCGGTCTGGGTGTGAAGCACCACCGGTTCGCCAGGAAGGACGCCGTCGAGCCAGTCCAGTGCCGCCGCACACGCCTCGGTGGCATACCCGAACCCCCACGCTTGCGGTAGGAACAGGTAACCGAGATCGACTTTTCCCACAGCAGCCGGGCGACTGTGCTCTGGTGCTCTCCTCAGCAGGATCTGACCGATCATCGCCTCCTCGAGCTCAACGACGAAGCTCCCGGGCCACCGTTCAGGCACCCCGGGCATCTCGTGCTCAAGATCTTCGCGCTGGCGGGGGCCTCCGAGGTAGGTGCCCACCTCCGGCGACGCCAGCAGCTCGATGAATGCCTCACGGTCTCGGGCCTCAGGCGCACGGAGCACGAGCCTCTCGGTCTTGATCGGGGCAGGTGGCCAGGCAACGGGACCGAGGTCAGTCATGACGGCCAGCTAAGCAACAGGATTGGTCACGATCAAGAGCTGGGCCTCAATCAACCCACCTGCCCCGACTCGTCCTTGCGCTCTCGCCCTGCTCCTACGAGCCCGCATCGTCCTGGGGGTTCAAGGGCTTCCCAATAACGAAGTCAAGCCGCGGCGGGCGCTGTTGGTGGGATGGGTTCGTAGCAGGTGTTGTCGCGGTTCATTGCCCAGAGGACGTTGAGCCTGCGACGGGCCAGGTCCAGAACAGTTTGGACGTGGCTCTTTCCTTCGGTGCGTGTGCGTCGGTAGTACTGCTGTGAGGCGGGGCAGGTGCGCAGGCTGAGCATGGCGGCGAGGTAGCCGCGGTGGTAGCGGCGCGGCCGGTGCAGGTTGCCGTGGACCCGGCCTGAGTCAGGGGGCACCGGTGCCGGGCCGGCGAAGGCGGCCAGCCGGTCCGCGGTGCCGAATGGTTGCAAGTCACCGCCGGTGGCGGCGAGGAATTCGGCGCCCACCCGGAAGCCCATGCCGGGCATGCTGTCGATCACTTTGGCGTGTGGGTGCTGGTGAAAGCAGGCCTCGATGAGGGCATCGACCTCGACGGTTTCGGCATCCAGGGCCAGGACGCTGACGGCGAGCCGGGCCACCATCACGGCCGCCAGGTCCTGTCCGGCGCCGGGGCATCCGGTGCACCATTCCGGAACGCGCTGATCAGACAGGACATCGCAGCCGCCGTGGGTCGGCTGGCGGGCGGCTGCCGGTCTTCGACCGGGAGGATTACAAGGCCCGGCACGCGGTCGAGTGCGGCATTAACCGGCTCAAGCGCAATCGGTCGGTAGCCACGCGGTTCGACAAGTTGGCTGTGCGCTTTGAAGCTGTCATCCATGTCGCGGCGATCAACGAATGGCTGTAGTCGGGCCACCATCGACCCGTGCGATGCTGGCCCGGTTGGGTGTCGGCGCTGGGAGGGGCGGCTCGATGGGGAGCAGGGGTTATGGAGTGGTCAGCGAGAACGGTGACCACATCGACGGTGCCTCCGAGGACGCCCTGTTCGAAATGATCAGCGAACTCAACGACACGGACAACACCTTCATCGTCGTTGAACCTGACACGGAAGATCCGACCTGGTTCGCCTCCGTCGCTGTCCTGGAAGGACAGGGCTTCGAGATCGCCTGCCGTGACCCGGCCTATCGCGAGCACAAGGTCCACACGGACACCAACATCGGTCGCATCGCGCTTGACCTGATCGTCTGGCTAGCAGCACGTAACCTTCCCGGGCAACCAGCCAGACCGGTCCCTGAAATCTAAAACACGGCCTGGGCGATCAACGCCTACGAAATCTTGCAAGACCCGTTAAATTGACAGACCCGCCCTTCGCCGCTGGTCGATCGCGGCGATGTGCTGCTCAAACCGGGCGAGACGTCCCGGCTGATCTACTGGCCGCGACGCCACCGCAAGTACAAGGGCAAGGGACGCGCTACGTTCGCTTGGAGCGACGATCGCGACCTGGTCCTCCGCGCCCACATCCAGCTCCAGGCTCCCATCGTGCTGATCTGGGGCAATCTCAACACCCATCGAGCCGAGGGAATGCGCGAGTACGCGGCTGCACACGACTGGCTCACCATCATCCAGCTGCCCTCGTACGCGTCGGACCTGAACCCGGTCGAGGGCGTCTGGTCGCTGTTACGGCGTGGGCCGCTGGCCAATACCGCCTTCACCGACGACGAACACCTCGAACGCACCCTCCGCGGGGACTGCGCAACATCCAAGTCCGCCCTGACCTGATCGACGGCTGCCTTGCAGGCACCGGATTCACACGCACCCAACAGCCGACAACAACCCCAAGAGCTCAGCAGTCATCCTCGTGAACCGCGTCGGTTGAGGCGTCAGTCGGGGTGCTGATCAGCTGCTGGAGGTGGTGAATGAAGTCCGGGTCTTCCAGACGGGAGTCGGTGACACGGTCGCGCACATCGGTGAGGAGCCACTCCACCAGCTCCGCGGTGGCGTGGTACTCGCTGTGGAACCCCAGGCTCAGGTCGGTGATCTTGTACTCGAACAGCACGTCGCCCATCAGGTCCGCCAAGTGCGCGTCGGCGGCCGGGGTCCGGGTGGCGGTCCATATGTCCAGCCAGGGGCGCAGGCTGTCAGTGGCGACGGTGATGAGGCCGAGGGCGTCCCTGATGGACACTGGACTGGGGTGGGTGTGCAAGGTGGCCTGCCACCATGCGTGCCAGACATTGCGAAGAGCGTCGGCCAGGGGCGCGTCCCAGGTGCTCCAGCCCGCCTCGGCCAAACGGGTGGCAATCAGCTCCTCGGAGACGTGGAACTGACCGGCGACAAGGGGGCGGATGATGCGCGGCACGAGACGACGGTAGAGACGCGGGAAGTCGTCCCAATGGCTGGGCACCTCTGCGGCGGCCGCGGAGACCATGTCGTCGGATATGAGGTGTAGCGGCCTGGAGAGTTCGGCGAGTCCCACCTCGCCGTAGCAGTACGTGCAACCACCGACGAGGAACGGCTCCTCAGAGGCGAAGGCGCGGTCCAGTGCATCGAGGGCTGTCATGAGTTGCTGATGGTGTGACATGGCTACCCGCCGGGGACTCCGTCCGGATGACCGGCGAAGATCGCAGATTAGCAGGCTGTGTCCGGGCTGATGCTGCGGGCTGAACAGTCACTACCCGACTACCACTCGAAAGTCTCAGTAACTGAGACGCGTTCTCCGACCGCCCCGCCTACCTGGCCTGCCGCACGAAACTAAGTGGTCGGCTTCGGAAGTCCTCCGGGGGTTGATCGAGTTGTCGGCGCGACGGAGGATTCTTCCTGTCGATCGGCGAGTGTGTGTCGGTCGGGTCTGGCCAGCAGATCGTCCAGATCGGAGGTGGTGAACCTCCACTGGCACGGCTGTGCCGTGGCGTTGTAGCGGTCTTCGAATGCTCGAGCCGGTCCCGGACCTGGGGCAGGTCGGGGAAGTCGATGGGCGAGACGACCTTTCTCGTCGCTGGGGATGACGTACTCGCCCGCGCCCAGCGGTTTGCCGTCGAAGGTACGGGCGTACAAGTCCGGGACCCGCTGGGCCGTGGCGCGGGAGTCCGGGTTGCGGATGAAGATCCAGGACCGGTGCTGCCAGGGCTTGATCGCGTTTTGGTGCAGCCAGCGGCGCACCGTGGACGCCGAGATGCTGTCGGTGATCCCGCGCGCGGTCGGCTCGGTGGCCAACTCCGGGCACGATCAGCGCGACAGCGGGATGCCGGTCTCGGCCGGTAACTGGCAGGCGAGGGCCTTGGTCTCGGCGACCTGCACCGGGGTGAACCGGGCGGGGGCGCCCCGAGTGTCTGGCGTCGGCCATGGCTGGCGGGCCGCCGTGGGAGAACCGGTTTCGCCACCGACCACCGAGTCCAAGTGCAGGCCCGTCTCCCGGGCGATCCGGGCGTTGGAGTGGCCCCGCGCCACGTGCACCACCACCTGCGCGCGGATCCGGGCCTGGTGCGGGGTCTTGTGACCGAAGGCCGCCTTCTTCAGGCGCTGCCGTTGCGAGGCGGCCAGGGTTATCGGGCAGACGGCGGCAACGGGCAAGGCAAGCAAGCCGATCAGCAGATGTGGATCTTACTTGCGGGGGTCCGAAGCGCCCAGCCACCACGGGGCAGGATGGATGCGCACCTACCCTGCCGGGACCGGCCAAGGCCCCTCCCTCATTCAAGAGCTGACTGCCCACGCCTCCTGGTCTCAGCTCGCGGGCCTGGCCGTCCGCCACGACAGCGGTCCCGGCCAGGGACTGTGCCCCTGGACGATCCGGACTCGCCCCGGGGCATCGACGACGGGAGTTCGGATGGGTGAGAGGGGGTCAGGAGGTCGGCGTGGCCAAGTAGTCGCCGCGTTCCAGGTCTTCTAGCAGTGTCGGGTGGATGGGAGACCATCCGAGCAGTTCCTGTGTGTAAGCACTGGAGACGGGCGCGTCGAAGCCGTAGACCCTGGCCATGAACGGGCTGGCGTAGTGCCTGGCAGCCTCGTCGGGGGTCAACGAGATCGTGGGCAGGTCCAGGCCCCGGGCGATGGTCTGCGCGATGCTCATCATGGTGACGCCGCTTTCGGCCGCTCCGTGCAGCACACTGCCCGCAGGAGCCTTCTCCAGTGCCAGGCGGAACAGGACCGCGGCGTCGAGCCGGTGCACTGCGGGCCACCGGTTGGTGCCGTCGCCGACGTAGGCCGAGACGCCGGTCTTTCGTGCGGTGGCGACGAGCATGGGGATGAAGCCGTGATCTTCGGGACCGTGGACGGTGGGAGCGAGGCGGACCACGCTGGCGCGTACTCCCCGGAGGGCGAAGTCCAGACAGGCCCGCTCACCCTCGATACGGAAGGCGGCGAGCCCGGCCGTGTCGGGTTCGTCCTTCTCGGTGGTCTCCCGGCCGGCGGGCATCACCAGCGTGCCCGAGGTGATGACAAGCGGCTTGCCCGAATGTTCCAGCGGCTGGCCGAGGGCCTCGATCGCGGTCCGATCGCGCCTCGTCATGTCGTCGAGGTCGGAGAAGTCACCGCCGTAAGCCATGTGCAAAACGCCGTCGGCGGCTTCGGCGCCGCGGCGCAGGCTGTCGTGGTCGTCCAGGGAGCCGCGGTGTGGTGTGGCGCCCAGCGACTCCAGCCGGGCGGCGGCGGCATCCGAGCGTGCCAGACCAGTGACGTTGTGCCCGGCCGCGATGAGCTCGGCGACGACGGCGGGGCCGGTCTGGCCAGAACCACCAGTGGCAAAGATATGCATGAAACGCTCTCCGTGGGTGTGTGCACCGGGGCCGCTGAAGGGGTCCGGTGTGGGTGAGGCAGGAATGGGCTGCCGTCGAGGGCAACTGCGCCGCAACGTGTCGCCTGCGCATCCCGTCAACGCCTGCGAGGCGCTCGGGCTCCGACGACCGCCGCGCATCGCCTACCAGGCCAGCGGTGCGGCGAAATTACGGTACGTGGTGCTCGGCGAAGACCTTGATCGCCTCGACGGCGATCGGACTGAAAGGTCTGGGTCGCTGCCACCAGCGACGAGAACCTCCCACTTAATGACAGTCACTGGCGCCAAGTAGCGCCAGTGACTGACTTTACGTAGCGCCAGTCACTGGCGTCAAGCGGTGTCAGTCACTGGCGTATGCGGTATCCTCAATGGGTGCCACGAAGCGGAAGAGAAGCGCGCCACCGCCTTCAGCAGGCGGCTTTGGAGCTGTACCGGGAGCGCGGGTTCGATCAGACCACCACGGCTGAGATCGCCGCCCGGGCGGGCCTCAACGAGCGCACGTTCTTCCGGCACTTCCCGGACAAGCGCGAGGTGCTCTTCGACGGGGAAGCCGACCTGCGTGCCGCGCTGGTGCGGGAGGTTGCCGGCGCCCCCGATGGCCTGCAGCCACTCGGTATTCTGCTGTGCGCCTTCCGGAAAGCCGGACGAATCCTTGAGGACAACCGTCCGTTCTCCGAGCCACGGCTGGCGGTCATCGCCAAGACGCCGGCCCTCCGAGAGCGCGACTTGGCCAAGGCTGCAACCCTCACCGAAGCCGTAGCGGAGGCGCTACGTCAGCGCGATGTGCCCGACCGGCTGGCCGGCCTGGCCGCACAAACCGGCTGGGCCACCTTCCACCACGCCGCCCAAGCCTGGATCGACGACCCCTCACAGAGCTTGGACGCACATCTCCTCCAAGCCTTCGACGATCTGCACGCCCTCTTCGTGACCGTCCCACCGGAACGGGCGCGGCCTGAAAGCTGATACCGCTCCGCCCGCGACCACCTATCACCACGAGCAGGCGGGTTACTCGACCTCGACGAAAGTGGGAGTCGAACCCGCCACCACCTGGGGCTTCGCCCTCTATCTCGCCAGCGGCGACAGGTACGAAGACGCCATCCTGCCCACGGGCAGCTTCGTCCGTAGCCCCAAGGAAGCCCTGGACTGCGCCTGCAAGCCTCTACCTCGCCATGCCAGAAGTCCGACAATCGCTACATGCGACAACGGCTCCGGAGTCAACCCCCGAAGGACTTTCGGAGCCGACCGCTCAGGGGGCGGTGGGGGTGCCCCTATGAAGCTTCTATGTCTCGTCAACCCCCAACTTCGCTGCGGTGGCGTTGAGGTGGCGGTAGAGGCGTCGGGCGAGGTAGCGCTTGAGGCAGCGGCGGATCTCGCGGTCTGTCTTGCCTTCGGTCCGTCGGCGGTCAACGTAGGCGCGGGTTGCCGGGTGGTGCACCATGCGGACCATCGCGATGACGTTCAGAGCGCGGTTGAGACGCCTGTCGCCGCAGCGATTGAGGCGGTGGCGTGTGGTGTTGCCGGACCAGCCAGATGAAGACTCACAGTCTTTGGTCAAGGGAAACGGGGGTGCGTCGGGTCGGCGAGCCGGGCAGCATGGCGGGGTGGCTGATCTGCTGTGGGATGACGTGAGTTCGTTGTTCGACCCGGACTTGATGGGGTCGTTGCCGGACGTGCGTGTCCCGAATACCTCGGCCCGCCGGCTCCCGCAGAAACGTGAGAAGACCGTGCTGCTTCTCCACGGCGCTCCCCAGGCCCGGCACGCAAGGTGCTGAGGCCGCTCGCGGAGGCCGGCTACCGGGTCATCGCCCCGGACCACCGCGGTGCCGGCGCGTCGGCCAAGCCGCGCGACGGCTACGACAAATGGACCATGGCCGGCGACCTGCACACCTTGGTCCACGACCACCTCGGCCTCGACGGCCCGATCTCCGTCGTCGGACACGACCTCGGCTCGATGCTCGCCCTCGGCGACGCCCTGCGCTACCGAGGCGACGTCGTCAGCCTCACCACCATGGAAGCGCCGCCGCCAGGCACCGACTACTACGAACAGCGCAAGACCGCGAAGAGGGCCTGGCACTTCGACTTCCACGCCCACCCCGACATCGCCGTCCACCTCACCCACGGCCGCGAACGCTGGTACATCACCCGCTTCTTCGACGACCTCACCTACCAGCCCGACGCGAACACGAACGCGGACATCGACGTCTACGCCCGCGCCTTCGAGGCCCCCGGCGCGATGCGCGCACTGTGCGAGATCTACCGCGCACTCGACCACGACGCAGCCGTCCACCGTGCCGGCGTCGCCGCCGGCGGCAAGCTCACCGTGCCCGTCCTGGCATCCGGCGGCGGCGCCCAGGCCCTCGCGGCCAACTACCAGCCCATGGGCGAGGAGATCGCCGAGAACGTCACCGGACACCTCGTCCCCGGCGCCGGCCACTGGGTGCCCGAAGAGAACCCGGACTACTTCACCTGTATGTTCCTCGGCTTCGGCGCCGCTGCCCGCACCCGCTGACCAGCCCGCGCCCCCATCACGCCGGCACCCCGGACCGAAGGAGAATCAGTAGCTGTGCCAGAACCGTCGGTCTGTAACTCCCTGTGAGATCGGGATGTCATTGGGGGAACCGACACAATCCTCGTGCAGGCGCGGCGGACCACCTTCTGCCGACGGTGAACACCGGCCTGACCTGGCTGGATGGTCACTACGGTCCAGCCTCATGACGATCACAACACATACGGTCGAATACCCGGCCGATGCACTCGCGATGATCGGGCACCTCGCGCTCCCTGCCGGTGATGAGCGTCGGCCCGCAGTCCTCATCGGGCCTGAGGGGATGGGGCTCAGCGACGTCGAGCGCCGCCGGGCCGATGCCCTGGCTGAGCTGGGATACGTGGCACTTGCCTTTGACCTCCACGGCGGGCGCTATTTGGACATCCCCGAGGAGATGCTGGCCCGTTGCATGCCGCTTCTCGCAGACCCCGACCGGATGCGGGGCATTGGCCATGCGGCACTCGAGGTGCTGCGCGCCGAACCGCGGGCCGACATCGAGCGGGTCGCCGCAATCGGCTACGGCACCGGGGGCGCGGTGGTGCTGGAACTCGGGCGCGATGGAGTCGACTTGCGCGCGATCGGTACGGTCAACGCACTGACCACGGGCCGACCGGGCGAGGCGGCACGCATTCGCTGCCCCGTGTGGGCTGGGGTCGGATCGGAAGACCCGATCATGCCGCCCGCGCAACGGGAAGCGTTCATCGCCGAGATGCGGGACGCGGGCGTCGACTGGCGTTGCGTGGTCTACGGCGGGGCCCTGCACGCCTTCCACCACCCACCGGTCAACCACCCCACACCCCCGGGCGTCGGTTACCACCCACGACACGCGCAGCGAGCCTGGCGCGACATCGTCGACCTGCTCGCCGAATGTCTGCCCGTAACAGAGTGATCAGATCGGCTTCTGGCGCTCACTCCTGCCCTGGGGCAGCTCCGGAGTCCTTCAGAGAGCTCTAGCAGCGGAGTGGGTCAGCACGCTCACCACCGTGCTTCTCGGAAGTTCTGGTGCGGGTCGTGCCTGTGTCAGATCCTGTGACATTGCACATTCGGAAGGAAACGGGCTGCTGAGCGCAGTCGAGCGGTAGGGCACTGTCCGGTGGAGGGGCGGTCGGTGCAGGGGGCACCTGGAGGATCTGTGGAGCGCGGTCGGCAACCCCCGCCAAGACGCCACACTGCGCCAGCGCGCTGAGGCGGAACGGGAGCGGCAGGTACGGGAGAAGCAGCAGCATGAGCGGGAGGCGGCACAGCACGAAGCGCGGCGCCCGTCGTGCGCGCGGTGCGGGGAGAAGCTCACGGACGACCGGTGGCACATCGCCGAGACGTTCCCGCAGCCGGACCACAAGTGGCGGCCCGGCCTGTTCGAGCGGTGCCAGCTCCTCGCCCTGCAACAGGAGAAGGAGCGGGAGCGCCAGGAGGCCGAGGCGAAGGAGCGGGAACAGGCGGAAGCGGCCCGACCGTGCGGCCTGTTCCGCCGCCGGTAGACACTCGCCACGGTGGGAGCGCGCTGCTGTCGGTGCGGCAATCGCTGTTCATGCTGGCCGAGGACATCGGGCTGAATTACCGGACGGTGGAGTCGAGGCGCTGGACGGCGGCGCACTGGCCGGCGGAGAAGCGTCGTCCGGATGTCTCGTACACGATCCACCGGACCTTGGCGCATATCGAGGACGAGGACGAGCGGTTCACCGCGATCCACGAGCCGCCTCCGCACCCGC
The DNA here is from genome assembly GCF_040655895.1 of Streptomyces sp. NPDC050264. Taxonomy (NCBI): domain Bacteria; kingdom Bacillati; phylum Actinomycetota; class Actinomycetes; order Kitasatosporales; family Streptomycetaceae; genus Streptomyces; species Streptomyces sp. NPDC050264. The sequence continues at coordinate 4,602 of NZ_JBFAKV010000012.1, read as the reverse complement.
GTACCGGCGTGCGGATGTGGACTCCCGTCCAGGCCAATCGGTGGGTCGGCCACCAGGTCGCCAAGCCCGCTCTCGCCCCAGGAGAAGAACAACGCGATCCATGCCCTGGAGGGCGTGAGGCAGACAGCCGCAGCCCCGGCTGCGGCTGCTCTACGGTGCGATAGGTCTAGGTGTCTCGTCCGGTGGGGAAACGGCGGGTGAAGGTGACGTGCTGTTGCTCGGGCTGGCGGGTGGGGGAGTGTTGGCGGGGACTGATGGGTCGTCCCGAGAGAGGAGCCGTGGCAGCACGAGGAGGACTGCTGCCAAGGCTGCGGTCAGAAGGACTACCGCAGCCTTGCGCAGTCCGGGGTGGTCGACCATCCGTGCGCGGGTCGATGGTGGGAACGCCGGGCGGAGGGCGGTGACTTGGTCGGCCCGGGCGCGCAGTGTGGCGCGAAGGCGGTCCTCGACGGCTGTCATGGCGACTCCTTCAGTCTTCTGGCCAGAGCCGTGAGTGCCCGGCTCGCTGTGGACTTCACCGCACCCCGAGACAGGCCCAAGGTTGCTGCGATGTCCGCTTCGGACATGTTCGACCAGTACCTGAGGACGAGGACCTCCCGCTGGCGCACGGTGAGCAGTCTCAATGCTCGCAGCACTTCCTGGTGTTCTTCCTTGAGGAGGATCTCTTCTTCCGGTGGTGGGGCGGGGAGGATGCGCGGGGGGATGTATGCGCGCACGGTGCGCCTCCTGCGTAGCACGTCCCTGGCGGTATTGACCACGCTGCGCCGTATGTAGGCCCCGGGGTCGGCGATGTGGTCGAGCGCGTTGCCGTGTCGTCGATAGAAAGCCGCGAAGGCTTCCTGGACGACGTCCTCGGCTGTGGGGATGTCGTCGACCAAGAGGACGGCCAGGCGCACGAGGTCGAGCCTGCGGTGGCGGTACAGTCCGTCGATTTCTTCCGACGCCGTGCCGGACAGCCGGCCCTCGAGATCCGATCTGTTTCGGTCGGGGGAGAGGCGGGCCAGTAGCCATCGCCACCGGCTGCGCGGGAAAGCACCTTCACAGGCGGAAACGGCAGCCATCAGTGCCTTTTCCTCGCGGGCGGGGTGGTGACGTCCTGATGCTGTGTGTGTCGGCCGTCATCCGGTCCGGGGCGCCGTGGGGGCGTCGGGCGGATGCTGCCACGGATGGTTTCCCAGCGGGTTATTTCTGGCATATGCGTCAACCTAGTGCGTGGATCGAGGGGTTCAGGGCTTTCAGGGGGCCCTCTCCTGAGTAAGGACGTGTGGGGCGCCGACAGGTTGCAGTTCACCGCGCGGCGCTGGCGTGCGGCTGTGGCGTGGCCTGGCCGTCTCCCGCTTTCGGAACATTGATCGTCGCAGCCTGCAACCTCGGGCAGGTCCGTACGTCTGTCAAGGCGTAAGAGATGTTCCGATCCGGTGCGGACGTGCGTGTCCGGCATGCGCAGGACACGTCGCCGTCGGATGTGAGACCTGAGGAAGACTGTGCTGAAAGTCAGAGCCGCTGCCGCCGCCGCGCTGGTGTGCCTGGGCCTGGTGTCGGGCTGTGAGAGCCCGGCCGGCGGGGCCGGGCACGACCCGGAAGCGGGAGCTGCGACGTCCACCGCGCCGGTGCCCTCCGGGGCACGGACCAGTGCTCCCGCGCCGCCGCCGGATCATGAGCCGGCCTCGTACGAGCCGAGCTCTCCCGATCGCACCGTGCGCACGGCACGGGGGTATCTCGTCAACACGTGTGTGCCCAAGGACCTGAGGAGCAAAGCCACCACGCTGACGACCAGCGACGGGGTGCATCTGTCGGCGCTGGTCCTGGGGGAGGGGCCCGACGGTGTTCTTCTGGATCACGAGCAGGGCTACAGCATCTGCTCGTTCGTCGACATCGGGCGGCAGCTGGCGAAGCGCGGCTACCACGTGGTGATCCCCGAGTACCGCAATCACGGTGCGTCCCAGAAAACGGCCGTCAACGAGCACATTGACCGAGATGCCCGTGCCGGACTGGCGGAACTGCGGCGTGTCGGCGCGAAGAGGGTGTTCCTGGCGGGAGCGTCGTGCGGGGGAACGACGGCAGCGGTCGCCGGGGTTGACACGCCCTTGCGGGTGGTGGGCCTGTTGATGATGTCCTCGCCTGCCCGTTGCCTCGGGGCGGACGGCGTGGCGGCGGTGAGGAAGTTGAGCGTTCCGACGCTTCTCGTGGTGTCGCCCGGTGACATGCAGGGCGCGGTGGAGAAGCAGGTCCGTGAGGTCTATGCGGCCTCCGCTGCCCGCAAGAAGGAACTGGTCATCAACAAGAGCGGTTTCCACGGAACGGACATGATCAAGCGGGCAGGTGCTTCAGGGGCCGCGTTGCAAGACCGGGTCATCCAGTTCGTGATGGATTCCTACGCCGCCGCCCGCTGAGGACGGACTTCACCTTCACCCCGGGCAACGGCCACGAGCGGGACCGTACGCTCCGGGCCGGCCCTGCACTCACCGAGAGAGACATGATGAAGCGACACAAGCGCACGAGGGCTTCGGCTCGTCTGCTGGGCCTGTCGGCTGCGGTGCTGTCCGCCGCAGCAGCGGCCTTCACGTATACGGATGCATCCGGTGCCGCGACACCGAACGAGGCGACGGGACGGAGCACGGTGCGTTCGTCCGAGTCCTCCACCAGGACAGTCCGCTACGACTTGGGCAATGAGGCCTGGCGCCTGCCACAGACCGGTCAACCGGTCGAGCTGACCGGGGTGGTGCACTACCCCGCCGACCTGGGCACGGGGCGGCATCCACTGATTGTGATGCTGCACGGCCTGCACGACACCTGCGCCGACCGGGAGGCAGACGCAGCGCGCACAGCTGCCGAGCACGATGGTGACGACGCCGCGTATGAAGCTGCCAATGCCAAGCTGTCCGCCTGGCCGTGTGCGTCGGGAACACCCGTCATGCCCAGTGAGCGCGGATACGACTACCTGGGCCGCAGGTTGGCCGATCAGGGGTTTGTCGTGGTCTCGGTCGGCGCCAACGGCATCAATGCCTCCTCCGTGTGGGGGGACGACAATGCTGCCACGCGGGCGGATCTCATCAACCGGCATCTGCGCATGTGGCAGAAGCTCAGCTCCAAGGGCAACGGTGAGCTCGCCGGGAAGTTCGCCGACCCGGTGACCGGAGCGGCGCGACGCGTCGGCTTCGCCCACCACGTGGACATGGGCAACGTGGGGATCATGGGGCATTCCAGGGCAGGCGCCGGGGTCACCTGGCAGGCGGCTGACAGCCATCGAGGGCAGTGGCCCGAGGGTGTTGAGGTCAAGGCGGTGGCCGCTGTGGCGCCCGCCTACAACGTGATGACGGAGGACATGTCCAACTACACGATCACCAAGACCCCCTTCGCCACCTTCCGGGGAACATGCGACGGACAGGTCGGCGGTGAGGCACTCTGGTTCGCGGCCGACGCTGCCAAGGGAAACCGGAGCGGCTTCTACCGGTTCGCGATCCACGGGGCGAACCACAACTACTTCAACACGCAGTGGTCGCCCCAGAGCCGTCAGGTCGCGGCCTCCGACGACGCCACGCCGGTGGAAGGTCATCCCGGGCAGTGCACTGACCGTGAGGGTGCGACGCCGGCCAGGCAGCTGACCGAGCCACAGCAGCGCCATGTCGCCGCCACGTACCTCGGTGCCTTCTTCCGCCGCTACCTCCTCGGCGACACCGGGCAGGACCAGGTACTGACGGGAGTGCGGCATCCCGACGCGGCCATCACCGATGTGGACGTCACCACCGCTGCTCCCTGAACGGCAGCTGTCTGCGTAAAGGGTTCTCCGTTCGCGCACCGCCGGTCCACAGGACATTTCCTCGCCTCGTGTAAGGAGCAGCAACCACGTAAGCGTCCCAACTTCGGTGCACCCCGCATGCGTGCGACGGGAATCGGCTCTCCCACCACACACCGGCCGTCGGACGGTTCCGGCGGCCGACCCTTTGGGAAGTATGCGGATCGGGGCGCCGCTCGTAACAGCCCAGCGATCACGCTGAGAACGGAGTTTTCAGTGACTCTTGCCCACGTGGCGCGTGCGGGTCAGGAGCAGCAGTTGGCCTGGATTGCCGGAAGCGTTCACCACATCATGCTCGACGCGGCCGCCACGGCCGAGCTGCGCTGGAAGCTCACCGCCGACCCGGCCGAGATCGCCGCGTTGAGCAAGGTGGCGGATGGGTGCGGGTACGCCCCGTGGCCTACGAGCCCGCCGCTGAAGAACACGGAGGAGCTGTCCGCGCATCTCTGATCGGGGCAGGGGCTGGCGCTCCTGCACATGCCGTGGCGGGGCCGGATGATCAGCTTCCGGCCCCGCACGGTGCGGGGCCTGGCCCCCTCGCGCTGCGTACGACAGCCGCGCAGTCCTGGGGCGTTAGTGAGGCGTTAGCGCTCAGCGACCGGACGGTAGCGGTACCGGGCAGAGTCGTTGTCGTACCGGGGAAACAACGACACCGACCGCTTCAAGGGGATCCGACATGCGTGCCACCACCACCGCCCGTATCGCCAGCCGCCGCAATCTGCGGATCGCCGCCGCGACCCTGACGGCGGTGGCGGGGCTGTCCCTGACGGCCTGCTCCGGCTCGGACACCGACGCGGCGAGCGGCG